>PUKM01000231.1 GCA_003552325.1 Natrialbaceae archaeon
ATCGAGTTCTTCGGTAATGTTGATTCTGAAGTCGTTATCGACGTCATTCAGTGTGTCTTCGTCGTAGAGCACGATGCCCTGGTCGATGCCATCATCGAGTGTCGTGGCATCGACGTCGAACGTGATGGTGTCACCGGGCTCGGCGTCGTCAACGTCGACCTCGGATGGTTCTTCCTGTACTGGCAGGTGCTCGAGGCCGACGATCGTCGTTTCGTCGACGATGTCGAGGTCACCGTCGTCAACCTCGAGGCCCTCGCCCGTAGCGACGACGGAGGCGTACATGCCTGGACCGTCATCGTCGAAGTCGCCATCGTTGAACGTGTACTCGAGTTCACCGTTCTCATCGAGTTGATTCTCCTCGAGCTGGAACTCTGCCCGGTCGTTCAGTTCAGTGAGGTTCTCCTGGGTGAGTGAGTCCTCGAGGTCAGCGATCGACATCGGGAACGAGAGGTCATCTGCATCCTCGAGGTCATCGCTGTCTTCGTCGAGTTTCACGTTGAGGATTTGGACCTCTTCATCAGCAAGGGCGCTCGTGCTGATGTCCGGCAACGCACCGAATTCCATGGTGACGTCCTCACCAGCTTTGAAGACCGTCCGGTCCTGTATGATCTCGTTGACAGGCTCTCCATCTGGACCGTCGAGGTCGGCTCTGAACTCGACGCTGACTGCTCCTTCGGCCCCTGGATCAGCGCGAAGCGTCGCTGGAGTTCGTTCCCAAACGGCAATCTCGTCTGTTACGTTCAATACGTCGTCATCGATCGTGGCGGTCGACGTCTGACCTTCAACTGATGAAGGCCCGACAGCAGCCCCAGCAACACCCGCGATGGGGGATATCACGAGTGAACAGGCTACGAGGAGGACCACCACTACGTATCCTACTCGTTGCATACGCAACGATGAAACTCTCGTCTCTTAATCTTTCCGGGAGTGACATAACAGCGAACGAAATCCTTCGGCTGCTATGGTAATTCCCGGCTACTGCGTTGGCTCCCCACACGTCCCACTGACGAGCAGTGTGCTGACCGTCTCACACCTCGACGTACTGTTGTTCCCAGTCCCGTCGTTCGTCGATCCGACGCAGTCCATCCTCGGTGATCGCATAATAATTCGTCCGCCGATCGAGTTGGCCCTTTTCCACGAGCTCCTTGTTGACGAGGGTGTCGAGGTTCGGGTAGAGGCGTCCGTGGTTGATTTCGGAACTGTAGTATTGTTCCACTTCTTCTTTGACAGTCTGGCCCGACGGGCGGTCGGCACCGGCGATCACGTATAACAGGTCGCGCTGGAATCCGGTCAGGTCGTGCATTGCTCAGTCACATGGACCGTTCTGTTGAGTGGATATTTGTTATCCGCATCATACAGTCCGTTCATCCGCTTCCAAGTCCAGACTGATGGGTGAAAGAGAGTTTCTTCGTCAGGTTTCACCCACAGCGTCGACTTTGCACCTCGGTCGGATCTCTCCCTGACACTGTCACCCACATTGCCTCACACTCAGTCACACTGCGGCCCGTCTGTTCAGTACCGAACCTGGTTATGATTGATTTACTCGAGGGGCCCCAATCGCCGGCTCTGACTCGAGTCCTGTAGCCGACCCAAGTGAGACGCTGATCCCCTCTCCTGAGATCTCCACCCGTACGTGGTCTACTGTGGCCTCGTACGCCGTCGTGTGTGAGCCGTTTTCTTCGAAGCGGATGCATTCGGCCAGTAACTCACTCTCGAGAAGATTATTGATTCGCCGATAGACGGTAGCGGAGGAACAGTCGGTTTGCTCGGTCAGTTCCTTCGCCGTTTGTGGCCCATTGCTCGTCGCGATTAAAATCGTTCGGGCACACTCATCACCGAGTACGTCGAGCTGGACGCAGTCGTCGACTGTCGAATCCGCCGTGGTATTATTGGCTTGCGTAGACATGGATTGTATCACCGTATGGCGTCCGAACAGGTGGTGTACGTCCGGAAGTGACCCCCGGCGCCTTGGTATGACCGCCTGTCGGTACGTCCCATCGATCTAACTGGTAAGGGAACGGGGTATTTTATAACGGACCGCTTTACCCAGGGAATTGCAGGCATTACCGAACGAAACCTGATATTTACTCACGTACTCTGGTGATTAGAGAGTGCTTAGCCGTGCTGTCGACGGCTAAATTCGTCGGAAACCGAGTGAACGCCCGATAAGTATCACTGATGGAAAAAGATGGGAAATCACGCGATCCCATCGGTAACTGCGTTCTGAGCGCACAAAGTGAGCATTACTGGGTGTCGGTACTGGATGCGTTGGTGAACGGTCGCGTGTTTTATTCGGAACTGGTGCCCCCCGTTCAGGTGAGGTTCACACAGTAGCGGCCGCCTGTCGGCCGTCTCGAGGTAGTGGCATTTGATCACCCAGCGGTTCAAACGACCTGAAACACTATGACAACCCCCCGACTCAACTGGACGCCAGACGAATCATCATCAACCGGTACACGATGTGAAAACTGCGGTGCACACGTCACACAGCAGTTTGCACGGGTGTTTGGCGATAATGGTGACGTCGTTCACGGCTGTCCATCCTGTACAACCTACCGTGAGATGCAATCGGGTGGGCATCTACCAAAACAGCACGAATAGCGTTTGTATTGGGCTGCATATACAATTGTATTTTACAACCTCACGTCCGGTATTTTACATCACATTGAAGCAGACAGTAGTTGAACCGATGAACGAATGCTTGGTGGTGGACTGTGTCACATGGTCAGATCCGCTGTTTTGACGGTGATCGCTCAGCGACGATTGCGATCAGTTGTTTCGGGTCATCTCTCCCTGTCGAGAAACGGAGTCAGCTGTCGAGGCGCCTGATCTATGTCCGTACAGCAACACCGAAATGACGCTCTCGCTGAAAGCGAGATCTTCCATATCCTTGGAAACGATCGACGGCGAGCGATCGTTCAGTTGCTCGCAAGCGCCCCCGGTTCACTCAACGTATCTGATGTCGCCACCTCGATCGCTGAAACCGAGGCTGGAACGAGCGCCGTTCCGAACAATTTGTACAAGAGTGTCTACGTCTCGCTTCAACAGACACACCTGCCGCAACTCGAGGAAGACAGTGTTATCGAGTACGATTCGACGGCGAAAACCATCACACGCGGGCCACAGTTCGATGCGGTGTATCAGTACGTCGACAACCATGCGACGTCCTCCCGCGACATCCTGGTCGGTCATTTCAGTGTCTCTTTGCTGGGTCTCGTCTTGATCGTCTTCGCTGGGATCGGTCTGCCGGTGGTTTCGAGCATCGATCCCGTGCTCTCGAGCGTCTTCGTCCTGTTAGCAATCGGTGCGAGCAGTTTGTACCGGCTATTGAGTTGACGTCGGCGTCTGCGGGGTTGCTGTGCTCGTCGACCAGCGAGTCAGTAAACATGTCCGGGCGTACGTTTATATGTGATACCTAGCAATGCCTCGATATGCCAACACTGTATGACCGCCTCGGTGGCCAGGAGGCAATCGGCGCTGTCGTCGACGAGTTTTACGACCGTGTTCTCGCAGACGACCAGCTCGTTCACTATTTCGATGACGTCGATATGACGAAGCAGCGTGCACACCAAACGCAATTTCTCAGTGCTGTGGCGGGCGGCCCCGTCGAATACGATGGCGACGATATGCGGACAGCACACGAGCACCTCGAGATCAACCGCGCTGATTTCGGGGCGATCGCCACCCATCTCGAAGCCGCACTCGAATCGTTCGATGTCGACCGCGAGGACATCGATGCCGTCCTCGAGGCCGTCGGGAGCTACGAAGACGATATCGTGATGGCTGAGTAACAGCCGTCGTCTCTCTGTTGGATACCCACGGCGTCCTGTCTGCAATCGGTGAACCTGTCTGGGATACCGATTGTTGTGCCTTTCGGGCACTGGGGTGGCGCCACGGGTTCACACTGTCGGCTGTCAGTCGTTCAAGCGTCTCATTTCCCCGGGGTGGCGGGAATCTTCACACAGGTACAGCCGACAGTATCACAAAAAGGCCAATCGTATGGACGGGCCACCATTATCCCGCTCCTCCGTGTGGTACTCTGGGTGCGACTCGTCCAACTGTCGGTACCGGTCGGGAAACGCGATGTCGTCTGTGAGACGCTCGAGGAGTCAAACATTCCGTACATGATGACGGACGAGGTCAGTGGACGCGATCACGAGGCCGTCGTTTCAATGGCGCTTCCAGCAGCGATGGTCGAATCGACGATCGATACACTGCACTCGAAAGGGATCGGGGACGAAGCGTATACGGTGGTGGTGGAAGCCGAGACAGTCCTCGCCGAGGACTTCGAGGCGTTACAGGATGAGAGCGATGAAGAGTCGGTCGAAACGGAACGAATCTCGAGACAGGAATTGCAGTCTGAGGCCACCTCGTTAACCCCGTCGTTCGACGTCTATGCGACGATGACGGTGGTCAGCGCGATCGTCGCCACGGCCGGGTTGCTCCTCGATTCACCGGCGGTCGTGGTTGGATCGATGGTGATTGCACCCTTGATAGGACCTGCACTCGGGGCCAGCGTGGGATCGGTGATCAATGATCGCGAACTCCTGATTAAAAGTGTCAAGTACCAGCTTATCGGTGTCGGGCTAGCCATCTGTGCAGCGGCGGTCTTCGCCACCCTCGTTCGGGTGGGAAACATCGTCCCACCGGGAATTGCGATCAGTGGTATCGACGAAATCGAAGAACGACTCGCGCCTGACTTACTTTCACTCGCCGTCGCGCTCGGGGCCGGCGTGGCCGGTATTGTAAGCATATCGACGGGAATCTCTGTCGCACTCGTGGGAGTCATGATTGCGGCTGCACTCATCCCACCAGCAGCAGCGGTCGGCATCGCCATCGCCTGGGGGGATCCCTTTGCAGCCATTGGGTCGACGGTGCTCGTGTTCGTCAACGTGCTCTCGGTGAACCTCGCCGGATTGCTCACGCTCTGGTATGCTGGATACCGGCCAGAACGTCTCTTCGATCGCGACCAGGCCGAAAAACGAGTCAGAAAGCAGGTTCTCGGCTTGGTTGTGCTCGTCCTCGTCTTTTCGACTGTCCTCGGCGGGATCACCTATGCTGATTTCACGACGGCAACCTTCGAACAGGACGCCAACGATGAAGCTCAGGCGTTACTCGAGCAAGAAGAGTACGCCGCGTACCAATTGCTCGACCTCGAGGTCGAACTCGACGCTGACTTTCCGTTCCGCGGTCCTGAGCGGGTGGTCGTGACGATCGGTGGCCCACCTGATGCACCACCGGTCGCACTCGCGGCTGACCTCGAGGAGCGAATCGGCGTTCAGACAGAGTATGCAGTCGACATCGAAGTTCGGTACGTCGAAGTGATCTCTCACGAGGTAACGACCGAATCACAAACAGGTTCATCCTCCGTCGAGTCGCCAAACAGTACAGAGACGCGACACTCCTCATCCACCGCTGTATCACCACTACTGGAGACACCCGTCCCGTCTAGTCTCGATCCTGGCTCTGGTCCTGGGGCACACGCCAGCCCAATTCGAGGCTGATCTCTTCGCGTTTCCCCTTGAGCATCGGTGACCGTTCGGCAACGGTGAGGTCGTATGAAATCTGTGCGTCTGGGGAGAGTGTCACGCGTTTGTTACCAACAGCGACCGTCGCTGGGCCCTCACCGCGGAGTTCATCGGCCAGGTCATCAAGCAACTCGGCAACCTGTGCTCGAGGGAGGTCGTCTTTGTACGTCGTTTTGTCCGCCATGGTGGCGCTCCACCGACTGTCGTGAAAAAACTTCGTCGTCCTCCAACTCACGACCAAGGTGTAAGCAACCCCTTCTTTTTATCACGCCACTGATTCGAGGAGTTCCGTGCCAGCCTCGAGTAACGTTTCAACTCGGTCGTCCGTCGTCGCCTCGGCGTAGACGCGCAGAACGGGTTCGGTCCCGCTCGGTCTGACCAGGAGCCAAGAGCCATCGTCCAGGGTCAGTTTGAACCCGTCTGCGGTGTTGACAGATCCGACAGGCGTTCCGGCGACGTGTTCCGGAATTACCTCCTCGAGGGCGGCTACTCGAGTCTCCTTCTCGTGGTCGGGGCAGGGGACGCTGGTCTTGTCCTGTACCACCGTTCCGTGGGCCTCGAGCAGTCTGTCGACACGGTCATCGAGTGGTTCGACAGCGTGCATGACCGCAGCCAGCAGTCCCATGAGGACCCCGTCTTTTTCCCGCACGTGGCCACGGATGGTGAAGCCACCCGACTCCTCACCACCGACCAGTGCATCGTGGTCGGCCATCGCCTCTGCAACCCACTTGAAGCCGACAGGAACTTCGTGGACGGACTCGCCGTGTGCGTCGGCCACTCGATCGATAAGGAACGTCGTCGAAACGGTCCGGATCGCTGGCCCGCTATCGTGCTCGAGTAAGAACGCATAGAGGGCGGCGAAAAACAGGTTTTCGTCCAGATACCCGCGTCTGGGAGTGACGACCGCGAGCCGGTCGGCGTCTCCGTCGTTCGCGATGCCGAGGTCAACAGCATCGTCCGTCTGGACCGTCTCGATGAGTGCCTCGAGATTTTCGGCTGCCGGTTCCGGTGCGCTCCCGCCGAACGCCGGGTCCGGTGTGCACCGAAGCCGTTCGACGGTTGCGCCTGCCTCCTCGAGCAGCGTATCGGTCGTGGCACGGCCGCTGCCGTGCATGCCGTCGTAGGCGAGTGACACTCCCTCGAGGTCGACGGGTGCGCCAGTGGCGGCTTCGACCACCTCGAGACACGCCGCGGCGTGGTCGGTGACCAGGTCGACCTCCTGTACGGTCCCGTGATCCGACGCCGGAAGTGGCGTTGGTTCGGCCAGATTGTCAGCAATGGCGTTCATCACGGGCGGGAGTGCTGGGGCACCGTCGCCGGGAATGAACTTGATCCCGTTGTAAGATGGGGGGTTATGCGAGGCAGTGATAACGACGGCCCCGGAGAGCCCACGCTCGAGGGTGGCGTGGGCGTAGACTGGCGTCGGCCGGTCGCGCTCACTGAGTAAGACATCGAATCCATTTGCACAGAGGACGCGAGCGACTTCCTCGGCGAATCCCCTGGAGGTGTCTCGAGCATCGTACCCGACGACGACGGGGGCGTCCTGTCCATCATCCCGAAGTGTCGTGGCAATTCCCTGGGCAACTATTCGTACCCGCGGGGTGGTGAACGTCTCGAGGGTAGCCCGCCAGCCATCGGTGCCGAAACTGATCGTCTCCATGCTCGAGGCTCATCGGGTGGTGTAAAAAATTCGACGGACTCCGTTGTCGTTTCTTTCCGGTGTCAGGACCGTCAACGAGACTGTTTTACGAATCAAAATAGTAGAGCACTCATGGGCCCTACCCCAACTGTCGTGGCCGTCTCCGGCAGCCTCCGCAATGAAAGCTACACGCGAACGGCGCTGAAATACGTGCTCGATGCCGCTGCGGATGCCGGTGCGGAGACCCATTTGCTCGACCTCCGGGCGTACGATCTCCCGTTGTATGACCCCGATATCGATGACCAGGGCGACGGTGCGGAAGTCAAACGAATCGTCCGCGATGCAGATGCACTGGCCCTCGGCACGCCGGTCTATCACGGCTCGTACTCGGGGACGTTCAAGAACTTCCACGATTACTGTGGCTGGGACGAGTTCGAAGACACGACCGTTGGCTTACTCGCCACGGCCGGTGGTGGCAGCTACGGATCGACACTCGATCACCTCAGAATCACGGTCCGGGGCGTTCACGGGTGGGTGCTCCCCCATCAGGTCGGCATCCGGAGTGCCTCGAGTAAGTTCGAACACGACGCCGACGCCATCGACGAACGAGCGTTCGTCGAGGAAAAACTCGAGGAGCGGGTCAGAAAACTCGGCCGCATGCTGTCGGAGTACGCGTTCATCACCCCAGACGTCCACTCACATCGGACGCCAGCCACCGATTAAGCCGTTTCAGCGCCGACGAGCCGTTCTTTCTCTCCTCTGGTGAGTTGTTTGATCTCGTACTCTCGAGCCATTGCCGTCGATCGATCGGGGTATCGTTCGTGGTGGATGACTTCGACAGGCGTTCGTCCGCGGGTGTACTTCGCGCCAACGCCGTCGTTGTGTTCGGCGACGCGGCGCTCGAGGTCGGTGGTATATCCGGTGTAGTACGTGCCGTCAGCACACTCGAGGATGTAGACGATATGCATCGCTGTCCGAGTATTGTTTTTCGCGGGTAAAAGCTAGGCTGTGGTCCGCCGGGTCCCCGGTCCCGCGTGTCAATGGTGCTCTCTGCGCGGTACGTCAGGGCAGCTTATGGGTTCTAGCGCGCTCTCTCGCCACTTCTGCAATGCCGGCGTTCGCCGAACAGCTGATGCAGGCATGGATTTCGCCGTTTGCGTCAGCGAAGACGCGTGCAAAGCGTTCGGAGACGTGCGCGCCACAGTGATTACACGTTGGCATGATGGCGCCGGTGTGCCCCGGCATTTCACACTATACGACCTGGGGTTAAATAGGCTTACCCAAACGCTGTTAACTTTTCCGGGAAAGAAAGATTATGTTCGGGAATGAAAACTACTTCTTTTCTCTCCGGGCAGTGTCGATAGCCTGTGCAACCAGTGTTGCCTGTGCACCCGCGACGAAGCCAGCGTCGACGTTCACGACCGAGAGCACGGTACACGACTGAAGCATGCCCAACAGCGCCGCCTCCCCATCGCCGCCGTAGCCATAGCCGCTCGAGACCGGCACGCCGATCACTGGGGCATCGACCAGTCCTGCCACCACCGTCGGAAGCGCACCCTCTCGACCGGCGGCGACGATGACGACGTCGGCCTCCCGGAGTCGCTCGAGTTGGTCGACCACGCGGACCAGTGAGGCGACCCCAACGTCCTCGATTCGGTCGATCGTACACCCCGCGTCGAGACAGACCAGGTGGGCCTCGTCGGCAACGGGGCCGTCGACCGTGCCTGCGGTGACAATAGCCACGGTCGCCTCGAGCGATGGCCGATCGTATGCATCGGTGTACACGAGCAGTGCCGTCCCTCGGCGTTCGATCGTGAGCGACGTGTCCTGGCCTTCGTCGACGCCCACGCTGACATCGTCCTCGAGAAACGCCACGAGTGAATCGGCCGCGTCCGGCTCGAGACGGGTTAAGAGTGCTCGCCCCTCCGTCTCGAGTGCAGTCTGGGTTAGTGAGCGAACCTGTTCGGGTGTCTTTCCGTCGGCGAGTATTGCTTCCGGAATCCCTCGACGGGTCGTCCGTGCCGCGTCGAATCGGCCAGCGTCGTCAGTCGCGTATCCGGTCAGCTCGGCTTCGGCCGCCGCTGGTGAGAGCTCACCGGCGGCGACGGCCTCGAGTAGGTCGCGCATACGGTGACGTCGCGTTCGATGTACTCGAATCCGTCGTCACGGTGTGACCATCGATTTCGAACCAGCGTGACCGTGAGTCGTCTCCGGGCGGTTCCGTCGGCCTTATCCCGTTGCCCTCGGAATCACCTGCCAGTGACGCGCTGGAACCAGGATCGGGGCGACGAGCGGAACACCGCAGTGGCCGAGGGCGATCGCATCGAGGGGCCACAGCGTCGGCCGACAGTGGACTGGACGACGGAGCTTCGGGGACCGGTTCGCTGTGCGCCAGTGCTCGATCGGGATACCATCTACGTCGGAACGGCAGACGGCGACCTCACCGCCCTCGATTTGCAGGGTCGCCGGCGCTGGGTGTTCCAGACGACGGAAGCCACCACGGTCACGCCCGCCGTTTGTGGCCATCGCGTGCTCTGCTCGTTAACCGATACCCTCCTGGCCATCGACAGCCCAACGGGCGACCTCGAGTGGCAACGGGAGATTCAGGGGCTCTACACGACACCGCCCACGGTCGACGGGGATCTCGTACTCATCGGCGACGATAGCGGCCTGGCCGCCCTCCGTGCGGACACCGGCGCCGAAATCTGGCAGGCCGACCTGGACGGCGTCCCCACCGGAGCTCCCGCAGTCGACGACACACGTGTTTACGTAACCACCCGTGACGAGACCGTTCACGCGCTCGAGCTCGGCTCCGGGGAATCGGTCTGGACAGCGCCAACCGACGGAACGCCGGTGGCTGGCCCGACGCGTGCCGACGACAGAGTCTACGTCGCCGACGACGACGGAACGGTGCTCGCACTGGGTGTCGACGCCGGTCAGACGTTCTTTACCTACCAGATAAGGGACTCGTTCACCGGCGGCCCGACCGTCCTCGAGGGGGGTGACACCCTGTTCGTCCCGGCTGACGATGGGCGGGTCCACGTCACGGATACGACTTTCGGCAATCGAAAACTCCGGGGCCTGCTCTTTTCGAAACCGGGCCTCGATCTCGATGGCCTACCGACGACTGACGTGATCGTCGCCGGCGATATCGCGCTCGTAGCCGACGACACGGGCGGGTTGTTCGCTATCGACGCGACGGATCCGGATTTCAGCTGGTACATTCCCCACGAGTCGCCCGCCGCGGCGACCCCGGCGGTGGCAGCGCAGATCGAGACAGGCGTGGGAACGGACGGGACTGTCACTGAACGCGGCCACCTGTTCCTTGGCGACGAGTCAGGGACACTTACGTGTTATACGTGGGCGCAGTGACTGTCGGCTATACGTGTCATTCAATCTAGCAGGACCGTACAAGTATCTCGACTGAATAGATCCCGGTATGACTTCCGGGGACCTGCAGGGGAACGACGTGTCATACCGACTCCGGCAACGTCTCGCCGTGATCGTTGGGGAGGCAGAACGCCTCCTCGAGTCGGACCTTGGCCCCCTCACCGACGACCAACGCGCGGCGATCGAGGCGATCGAACGCGAGGGGTACGAACTCGCCGGCGTCGTCGAGAGCGGGCTCGAGCCGGCACCTGTCGAGGACGAATCCACAGTAGCACCGACTGATCCACTGTTGGACCCAACGGTGACGGCTGAGCCAGCGGTGGCGGATCCAGTCGACCGAATACTCACGCTCAGCACGCGACCACTGTTCACCGACTTACTCGAGCGCGAGACGGTTCCGGCGAGCGTCGATGTCGTCGTCGCATCCGATATCGAAACGGCTGTCGACGCACTCGAGGCGGGGGGCGTTGACCGGCTGGTCGTCGATGCTGCATTCGATGGCCAACGTGGACTCGGCGTGCTGCAGCGACTGTACGATGAACTGGATGTCGAGCCGGTTCCCTTCGGGCTCTGTTCGGTGTTCGATGGACCGACAGGGCTCCCACGGATAGCGCTCTCAGGTGTTCTCTCACCGGACGCCTCGCCAGCGACCCTCGAGCAGGCACTCGGAGAGGCTGTCGGCCAGTCGATGCCCGCAGATGGCGGTGAGGGGGCGGGCGGGGTCCAGCCAGTGGATGCTGGAGCACTCACGGTCGCCTGCCTCGGCGACGGTGCGGCCGAGGCTGTCGGTGAGCAACTCGAGGCGGTCTGTGTTTCGCTCGGGGACCCCTCGAATCTGCACACGGATGCAGTAGCCCGGTCCTTGGAGGGGACGGACGCTCCCGATCTGATCGTCGTCGATCGCGACGCCTACGGGCAGTTGACGCCAGCCTCCCTCGAGACGCTCCGCGGAATCGAAACGGGGGCGTTTCGTCCGCTTCTCCTCGTCGATTCGACGGCAGAAGACCCACACGGCCGTCACTGGATCCCCGTCCTCGGTGGGCTCACCCACCGATGCCGGCCTGTCGATCCCGTGGCTCTCCTCGGCAACGTCCTCGTTGCTGGGAGTGACGAACCGACGATATCGAGCGATGATCGACCGAACCGGGGGGTCGATGGCTGAGTATGACGGGTCCGATCCTGATCGTCGAGGACGACGATAGGGTGGCCGATCTCGTCGCCTTCAAGTTCGAGACCCAGGGCTACGAAACCCAGGTCGTGCACAACGGAGCCGATGCGTGGTCGCTGCTCGAGGAGAGACCGTCTCCGCCGCAAGCGATCATTTTGGACCTCGTCATGCCGGGTGTCGACGGGATCGAACTGCTCTCGCGAATCAACGACTCGTCGACGCTGTCGTCGGTTCCGGTCGTCGTGTTGACCGGTCGTGAGGATGACGCCGTCGTCACGCGTGCGTTCGACCTCGGGGCGGCAGATTACGTCACGAAGCCGTTCAGCCCGGCGGCGCTGGTGAAGCGTGTCGAGCGATTCCTTCGATGATCAGTACCATTGCCACCTGGCTTGCGGCTCTCATCGGGGGCGGCGTCGTCGTCTTGAGTCTGGGTACCGTCGTGTCGGCGGTTCGCTCACGTCGACAGGATCTGGCGGCCGCTGACCGAACGGATCGGGTACGGCAAGCCCTGTTCGAACGGTTGCGCCGCGACGAGCCGGACTGGGCGACCTGGGTCGAAACCCTCTCACCAGCCGAACGGAACGAGGTACGATCACTCCTCGATCGCTATCTCCGTACTATCAGTGGTGAGGAGCGGGCAGCGTTTCTCTCGCTCGCGCGTGCACTCGAGATCAGACGCGAAGCGATTGGCACCCTCCGAACCGGCGACGTGTACGATCGTCGTCGAGCGCTTTCCTGGCTGGCGATACTCGATCGGCGGGTGCCTCCGCGGTTGTTACTCGAGGAGTGTACTGACCACCCACTGGTCCGCGAGGCTGCCGCCCGCGTCGTCTACGAACATCGCGAGGAGTATCCCGACGCCGCTGCCCTCGGCACACGGTTGCTCGTCTGGGATGGCGACCACGTCATGACCACGACGGGGCTCGAAACACTGTATCGACTCAACAGCCGCGGATCGACGCCCTTACTCGAGTACGGGGAAACGAACGCCCATGACTGGCGCGAGGACGTCCTGGTCCAGGTTCTCGAGGTACTGGGTCGGTGTCAGATTACCGAACCGGACGATGCCTACGGATGGATTTTCCCGCTATTCGACCACCACAGCCCGGCGGTTCGCGTGGCTGCTGTTGGGGCCTTCGAGCGTGCGGGGTGGCGGACGTCGGTCCGTTCTACGCTCCCGCTCGACACCCTGTTTTCAGATCCGGATCCGCGAGTCCGGCGGGCGACGTACGTCATGGTTGCTGCCTGGGGGGATAGCCGAGCGAAGGACCGACTGCTCGAGGCTGCCCGCGAGGAAGTAGACACGCGAACCAGACTGGTTGCGTTTCGGTGCCTCCTCGAACTCGGAGAGAAAGAACGGACGGCCTCGGTCTTCGGGGACGACCCCACGTGGGAGTGGGCTCGTGCCGAGGCGAGGATTGCCGACCCCGGATTGACGCTCGATTGGGACGAACACGAGGCCCTCGAGTCGGCTCCTGAGCTGGAGGCTGAAGAAGGTGCCACCCCGACGTCGGCTGACTCGTCAGCCACCGACCCGAACACGGGGGGTGACGCCGGTGAGTGAGTGGATTCCGGGAGCGCTGATCGGTGACCTCGCCTCGCTCGTCACGCTCGTCTTCCTCTGTTACTTCCTGGTGATCAATGGGAGCTACCTGACGATCAACGTCGCGAGTATCGCCCAGATACGCGATCACGTTCGGAGCCGCGATATCGAACCGGTCGGCAACCGTACGGGTAACCCGTTCGTTCCGGGGGTCGCAATCGTCGTCCCGGCGTTCAACGAGGAGCCGGTCATCGCCGACAGTATCCGTTCGCTGCTCACCCTCGAGTACCCGGCCTACGAAATCGTCGTCGTCAACGACGGCTCGACAGACGGCACCCTCGACGCACTGATCGAAGCGTTCGACCTCGAGCAGGTCAGTGGCGACTGTCCCGTCTCACTCCCGTCGGCCCCCTGCCGGGGTGTCTATCGGTCGCCCGAGCACGAACTGGTCGTCCTGGATAAGGAAAACGGTGGCAAAGCAGACGCCTTGAACGCCGGCCTTTATTTCACTGATCGCCCGCTGTTCTGTGCACTCGATGCCGACTCCATCATCGAACACGGTGCCCTGTACGACGTCATCGAACCGTTCCTCGAGCGTCCGACGGTCACGGTTGCCACCGGCGGTGCCGTCCGCCTCGCGAACGGCTGTTCGTTCCGCAATGGCATCGTCGAGCACGTCTCACTCCCCGAGAATCGCCTCGTCCGGTTCCAGGCCGCCGAATATCTCCGTGCGTTTCTCTCGGGGCGCGTGGGCCTGAGCCGCCTCGGCAGTCTCCTCATCATCTCCGGGGCGTTCGGGGTCTTCCGAACCGACGTCCTCCGTGAAATCGGTGGATACGAAACCGACAGCATTACCGAAGACATGGAGCTCGTCGTTCGCCTGCATCGCCACCTCATCGATGCTGGTGAGCCGTACGAGGTGACCTTCCTCGCCCGACCAGTCGTCTGGACGGAGGTGCCGGAGTCACGTTCCGTGCTGGCCAGCCAGCGCAAACGCTGGTTCCGTGGCCTCCTCGATACCCTCTGGCGACACCGCGGGGCTATCGGCCGACGACGATACGGGATCGTCGGCCTCTTTGCACTGCCGTTTTTCCTCTTCGTCGAGGCGCTCGGCCCGCTCGTCGAAGGGGTTGGGTATTTCCTGGTGCCGTTTCTGTTCATCCTCGGCTGGATCGACCCCTCGTTCTTCCTCGCGTTCCTGGCCCTCGCCGTCGGTCTCAGCACCCTGCTCTCGGCACTCGGTGTCTGCTTCGAGGTCATTACCTACCGCCGGTACGACGAACCGCGCGACGTCGTGGTGTTGCTCTGGTATGGCCTCCTCGAGGCCTTCAGCTATCGGCCCTGGAAGGCGTACCAATCCTGGCGAGGGGCCGTCGAATACCTCCGTGGGAACCATTCCTGGGGGACGATGACCCGCGTGGGATTCGACCTCGAGTAACTCGTTCCCAACGCGATCATCCACGACACAGACGCGTCATCGTATACAAACCCGTGGATGTCACGCTCCGGTGTGTCGACGCAGTCGGTCACTTTCACTTTCACTTTGGTGTTAACGAGGGTTTATACTGGGTCCGGCACAACCTCCAGCTATGCCAAAAGCAGACCTCGAAAGTCTCCCCGGTGTCGGACCGGCAACCGCTGACAAACTCACTGATGCAGGCTATGACTCCTTCCCAAGCCTGGCCGTCGCCTCTCCCTCTGAACTCTCGAACACGGCTGACGTCGGTGAATCCACTGCGAGCGACATCGTCCGCGCCGCCCGCGAAGCCGCCGACATCGGTGGCTTCGAAACCGGTTCGACCGTCCTCGAGCGACGAAACCAGATCGGCAAACTCTCCTGGCACATCGACGAGGTCGACGACCTCCTCGGTGGCGGCATGGAGACCCAATCGATCACGGAGGTGTACGGTGAGTTCGGTTCCGGGAAATCCCAGGTCACCCACCAGATGGCGGTCAACGTCCAGCTCCCGCGCGAGGTCGGTGGCCTCCGAGGCAGCACGATCTTCATCGACTCAGAGGACACCTTCCGTCCAGAGCGAATCGACGACATGGTTCGTGGCCTCTCAGATGAAGCTATCGACGCCGCCCTCGAGGACAGAGAGATCGAGGGCTCAGCCGGTGACGAGGAGGCCGTCGACGAACTCATCGAGAGCATGCTCGAGCACATCCACGTCGCGAAGGCGTTCAACTCCAACCACCAGATGCTCCTCGCCGAGAAAGCGAACGAGATCGCGGGCGACCTCGAGGATTCAGAGTTCCCCGTCCGTCTGCTCGCTGTCGACTCCCTGACCGCCCACTTCCGTGCGGAGGACGTCGGCCGTGGAAACCTTGCCAACCGCCAGCAGAAACTGAACAAACACCTCCACGACATCGATAAGGTCGGAAACCTGCACAACGCTGCTGTCATCGTCACGAACCAGGTCACCTCCAACCCCGACGCGTTCTTCGGCGACCCGACGAAACCCATCGGGGGGAACATTCTGGGCCACAAATCGACGTTCCGAATCTACCTGCGCAAATCCAAGGGTGACAAACGGATCGTGAAATTGGTCGACGCACCGAACCTCGCCGACGGCGAGGCCGTCATGCGTGTCCAGGATGGCGGACTGAAACCAGAATAACTACAGCGGAAACCGTTCGCGCAACCACTCGACCCACGACTCGTCTTCTGCCAAATCGTCCGCATCCGGAACAACCCGGTCGTGTGGTTTGATCACCGTTCTTGGGCCACCAGTCTCGACGACGATGAGCCCATCGTCTTTGAGCGTCGCCAGCGCCTCCTCGAGGTCGTCAATACTGACGGAAACGGCTGCCCGGAGTTCGAACACCGTCATCCCGTCGTCAGTTCGATTGACGAGGGCGTCGAGCACCGCAACCTCGGTGGTCGGTCGGTCGCGATACTCCCGTTTCGCTTTCATCCATATACGTATTCGTGACACCAGGATTTGACGTTTGCCGTTCGTGGAGGGGTGGGCTTGCGGTATGTTTTTTACCCCCTGCCTCGGTACGATGGGGTAATGGCCCTGCGATGTTCGCTGCTCGGACACGACTTCGACGAAACGGAGGTCGAACGCGAGCGCGAAGAACGAGGGAGCGAGGTCGTCGTGACCGTCACCGAATACCAACGGTGTCTCCGCTGTGGCACGAAAACTGTCACCAGCGAGAACACCGAAGTGACGGCACTCGACAGCACTGACCCCGCACCCACTGACCACACCGAGTCCGCGCCCGCCGACCAACCACCCGACCAGACCCCGACGGCTACAGCGTCAACGGAGACACCCGACCATTCACTCGAGGACGCCGACCACACGGCATCGGTAGCCGATAGTGAGGCTGACGAGGTCGGGGTCGACAGTGAGGACGCACAGATCATCGATGCCGACGCTGACGACGTCCCTGCTGGCGAAGACGAGGACCCTGCGACCGCGGACGACCCAGAGCCCGCCCCCACGGACGCCGTCTCGGACGACGAACCCGTTGATCTGGCCGAGGGAGCGGCGGAAAGCGATGAGGACGCCACCGGGGAGCCGATCACCGATGACGCCGAAATCCTCTCCTCGAGTGAGGAACCCACTGGAGACCGAGAACACGGCGAGTGGCCGGAGTCAGACGACGTGGGGCCGCCGGTCGGGGCGACAGCCGAGCCAGCGGCGTGGCCGGACGACGACAGGCAGCCGTCGCCGGACGCCGAGAACGGTGGTGTCGAAACCACGTTCGATGAGTCGACACTCGAGAGCGACGCTGCAGTCGGCCTCGATGGAGATAGCCCCGATGCTGGCGAAGGAGCGGCTGTCAGCGGGGAACCTACCGGTGGAGATGACGGGCCGGTCACTGATGACGCGGTGTTCGTCGATGAATCTGCAACACAGTCAGAAGAGACGGACGCGGGAGAGTCCTACACCGGGATTGCGAGTGCGGGGAGTGCACCAATCCCTGGTGAAGGCGGCACCCAACAGGGGGGGTTCACCGAGTTCTTCTGTCCACAGTGTTCGTTCGTGGCACCCGGCGACCGGGGTTCGCTGCGAGCGGGGGACATCTGCCCGGAGTGTCGAAAGGGTTATCTCGGCGAACGCGACCGCTGAGCCGGTTTTGACCGTTTTCGTGTGGGGTGATCGAGTCATCTCGCGAGAGACCTGTTATCTCGAAGGATGACGCCGATGGCGATGCCTGCTGGTTCCTATTGAAACCCGTTGTCCCGCTCACAGCAGGCGGAATCGATGAAAAGAGGTAAACACCCCGCCCGTATAGTGGGCAGCGATGAAGGAGTACAAGATGCGTCGCGGTGAACACCTCGAGGACCGCATTCCCGACATGGAAGCCACGATCGAGGAGTACTTCGGTCCGACGACGGGCACAGAGGAGTACAAAGGGAGCAACCTGTACGTCATTGACGAGCCTGACAACCCGGTTTTCGAGCGCATCACTGCCGGTGCCGTCCAGTACTCCGGCAAGAAAGACACGCTCGCCGTCGACTTCGTCGAGCGCGACCCAACCGAACTCGGCCCCGACGAACTCGAGGCCGCGGGCGATGCCGTCTCGGCGAAAAACGACTTCCTGCTCGAGGCGACCGGACGGGACGCCAAGTCCCGCCGTGAGTCCCTGAAGCGGTCGGTCGAAGACGATCCGGATCACGACATCTGAGGCTTCTTTCGGATTTCGAACCCAATGCTCTCGGAGCGTGACAGGCTGCTATGCTCCCCTCACGAATAGCGGTGTTGACGACCGAATACGTCATCACTCCCTGCTACTCGCGATTTTCACGCCGAGTGTCGACCTCGAGTAGCCCGATTCCCTCGTCACTCAAGCGGACCTCGAGGACGTCACCGACACGTGCGTCGTTAAAATCGTCGTTCACGATCGAAACGTCCCGACAGCCACTGGCGGCGTCCGGGTCTGCGAGTGGCGCGTCCGCACAGACGACAGCGCGGAGGTGAACCTCGAGAAAGTCGTTCTCGAGGATCCCACGGAGGTCGTCCTCGAGTACCAGTGGTTCGTCCTCGTCGATCCACTCGGCGTACTCCTCGTGAATCGTGTCGTAAGCCGGTCCGTCGGTCGTCTCTCGTCTCGTCGCGATCTGGACCGTTCGCTCGCGTTCGTCCTCGAGGTCGAGTTCGATCGCCTCGATTCGCTTTTCGGTAACGACGACCAGGTCGGTCAAGCCGAGGCGGCGGAGACAGCCCGCAAGCGCGAGGGTTGGCACGGCCGCGAGGAACGTGCGACGGTACACGTTTGGCTCTGTGGGATCGATCACCGAGTACTTTTCGTGACGCTCCCACCGGTCCGAAATCCCTAAGCGGTCACCGACAAACCCTCGAGTAATGGAGCTCCAGACGTTTCTGGTGGCGACGCTCACCGCACACATTGGCTTCGCGATATTCATCGCGTTACACGCCAGGTTCACCGACAACGAAGCGGGGAACTGGCCGTTGATCACGCTCGTCTTCGGGTTAGCGGGCGTTGCCGCCTACTTCTTTTACGACGGCGAAACCGAAACCGACGACCTCACCGGAGCCTGATCAGGCCAAAAAGACGTGTCGCGGTCGTTCGGCCAGCACGTCTCGACCCCACTCGACGGTGTCGGAGAACGCCTCGCTTCGGAAAAAGGCCATCGCGTCCTCGCGGGCGTCCCACCGACTGGCGATGAACATGTCGTTTTCGTCCTCGACGTTGGCCAGCAGCGTCGTTTTCCGGTGCCCGTCCATCTCCTCGAGCAGGCCACCGACGTCGGCGAACGTGTCCACGAAGTCCTCGCGGTAGTCGGGTTTGACTGTGTAGAACATCCCCATGGTTCCCCACGAGCCCTCGGCCTCGTCATCGTCGCCTGCCTGGCGAACGATATCGGGGAGTTCTGCGAGGAACCCGGCGGCCGTTTTCGCCGCACGGTCGGTTTCCCACAGGCTGACGACGGCGGCCTCGTCGTCGGCATCGTAGACGGCAGTTTTGACGTGGCTGTCGTAGTGGTCGAAGTTCGTCCGAAGGCCGTCGACCTCCTCGAACAGTTCGTCGGTATCTGCGGCCGAGTAGAGGACCACCGCGTGGACGTCTTCGCCGTGGGGTTTGCCCGCGTAGACGCCGAGTTCCTCGAGTTCGGAGCGAACGTCCGGGCCGTCGCTCGAGTCGCGGCTGTCGGCGTCACTGTGGGCGTGTCTACCGTCGCCGCCGTGTCCGTGCTCGTGTCCATCGGCGCTTCCGTGCCCATGGGCGTGACCGTCGGCCCCCTGGTCAACCTCACGAGACACCGGCGCACCGTCGAAGTACGACGCGAGGTGTTCGGGGACGAACCGCTGGCCGAATCGGAAGCGGCCGAACTCCCCGAAGCGGGAACTCGAGGGATCGAACCGCATCTCATAGAGCAGATCCTTGATATCGGCCGGGTCGTCGGCGAAGAGGGTGATCCCCCACTCGTGGTCGTCCAGGCCGACGCTCCCGGAGATGATCTGGGTCACCTTTCCGGCGTAGTCTCTGCCGATGTCGCCGTGGGCGGCCATGTACTCCTTTCGCTCGTCGAACGAGAGGTCATACCAGTTCCACTCGGCGTCGCGGCGTTTGTCCATCGGGTAGAAGTTGACGTACTCGGCGTCAGGGATGTCGGGTTTCAGCCGAGATTCGATGTAGCGAGCGATGCCGCCGTCGGCCTCCTCGCCCTCCTCGAAGTACTCCTCGGACATGTACCCCGACACTTCGGTCACCGAGAGGTACGAATCGCTGTGGTCGGTGAACGCGGCGAGTGCCGTCTGCTCGAACTGTCGCTCGAGTACCTCGAGGTCGGCGACCGTCGGCCGCAGGTGCAAAAAGAGGAGGTCCGCCTCGTGGCCGACGATGGTGAAGGCCGCCGAGTCACCCTCCTCACCCTCGGTGATCGCCAGTGACTGCGCACTCGAGAGATACTGCTCGCCATCCTCGAGGGCACGCTCGCGTCGGTGCTCGGGTGCGTTACGCCAGGCGTTCCAGTCGACAGATCGGAAGTCGTGGAGTACGTACCAGCCTTCGTCGGTCTGTGGTGCTTGCCGTCGTTCCATACCCGATCCTTTGTCCCCACAGGTGAATACCAAACGGTTTTCCCCGGCTGTCGATCGACCGTCCCCGGCTTGCTCGCTGACCACTGTTCCAGGACCTCAGCGCCGCTGGATCACGGGACGCAGCCGACACCGCGAGCACCTGTTTTCAGCTAGCTATGGGTCCACCGATCGATTCCCGCTCGAGCCCCGCATTTCTGCGAAAATGCTCCACAGCCCAACCGATCACTGCAACTCGATCGCCCGAATAAACGGCAGGTCCCGAATATCCGTGATGACCTCCCCCGGCAAATCCTCGTCAGTCACCAGATGTAGTCGTGGGTCGTCTGTAAACTCCGGATCCTCACTGATCGTCTGGCGGATCGAAATACCGTGGTCGGCGAGGGCCCCGGTCACCGCCGCCACGATCCCCTCCGCCTCGGCATCGGCCACCTCGACCGACAGCACCGTCAAATCGAGGACGGGTGCCAGGTCCATCAGACTCGGCACCTGCGAAATGTTCTGAAAGATCCGCCGCAGTTCCGGATCCTCGAGGATCACGTCCGTCGTCGAATCGACGACCCGCCGATCGACGTCGATCTCCCTGGCGATTCCCGTGTTCGGGATCTCGATCCCACCCGAGACGACGCGACCGTCGTCGTTCACCGAAAAGCCGCGCTCGAGCAGCAGACGGATCACCGCCTGCTGGCTGGGTGACCCCTCGAATTTCTCCATAATTTCGTCGAACATCGTTGCGTTGGCTCCTCTTGTGCGGCCCGTGATTTAATCATGCGGGTCTCCCAGGTACCGGTCGTGTCGCGGTGTCTGCGCGTTCGCTCCTGGTGTGTTCCCCGCTCGAGGGTCGCCCCTTCCCCACTCGTTTTCGGCCGCTACGGATTGAGCAGCCCGCCAATCGCCCCCACGATCGCACTCTCGAGGGCCATCAGGAACGCGATCGCGACGGCGACGAAGAGGACCCCTGCACCGGCGACTGCCGAGATGGCTCCCCCAACGGGGCCGAGGGCCCACCCGGCAAGACCGACAACGATGGCGAGCAGCAAGCCAGCGAGGATCCCACCGAGTGCCCCCGCAAGCAGGCCGTGCCAGGCACCCGAGAGGAGTCCCCCACCGGCGAGATAGCCCGCGACGAACCCACCGACGAGCCCCGCGGTCAGCTGTCCGAGCCCCGGAATCGTGAGGCCGATGACGCTGAGCACCACCATCACGAGAAAGCCGATGCCGACGGCACGCCAGTCTGTCATAGCCACACGAAGGTCATCGGGGGTGAAAAAGACATCGCGCCTCGAGGTATCTTTCTCGGGCACAGCGAGTGAGCGACCGAATCGAACGACCTTTTACCGGCGGGGCGAGTAGACCCACTATGATTTTCGAAGACCTTCCGACCACGCCCACGTCGGAAGAGCTGATCGACAAGGCGTTTTCCCGGGCTGCACGCGCCGGGCGGGCAAAGCAGGGCCTCGAGGCCCAACAGTCGATGCTCCAGGTGGCCGCGAACATCATTTCGGACAACCTCGAGAACGTCGTGACCTCCTGGCCCGATTTCGAGTACGACGTCCACCCGTTCTACATCGAACTGGCCGACGCCATCGTCGACGTCGACCGACTACGACAGAGTCTCTCCGAGGTGATCTGGGCCAGCCGCAAGGCTCGAGAGATTCACCAGGAGTATCAACCACGGCTGCGAAAAACGGAGATCGACACCGCCCGCAAACATCGCAAGCAGGCGTTCGCCCGACTGGCGGATATCGTCGAACAGATCGACGACGAACTGTTGTATCTCAACGACTCCCGAAACGACCTGCGGACGCTCCCCGAAATCAACCCCGAGGAGCCGACGATCGTCGTCGCCGGCTATCCGAACGTCGGCAAATCCTCGTTCGTCAATAGGGTCACGAACGCCCGCGGCGAGACGGCCTCCTATCCCTTTACGACCAAGGGAATCGGCCTCGGGCACTTCCATGCCGATCACATTCGCCACCAGATCGTCGACACCCCAGGGCTGCTCGACCGCCCGCCACAGGAACGAAACGACATCGAATCACAGGCCGTCAGCGCCCTCGAGCACCTGGCTGACTGCGTCCTCGTCTTCGTCGACGCCAGCGAGGAGTGTGGCTATCCTCTCGCCGATCAACTCGAGTTGCGGGACGCGATCGTGGCCCGTTTCGAGGCCATCCCCGTCTTCACCGTCTGTAACAAAGCCGACCGTTCCCGTGACGTCGAGGCGGACTACTACATGAGCGTCGAGACGGGCGAGCACGTCCAGACGGTGCTCGACGCTGCGGTCGACGCGATTGGCTTCGAGCCGGAGTTACCGTCGAGAGACCGTTGACCCTGGGAATCGCCGCCCTCGAGTAACAAGACTTAATGGCGATATCCCAGTAGAGTAGGGCAATGGCTTTTGAGGACCTGCTCGGGGATCCAGTTATCCAGAAGTACCTACACGAGCTCGTCGGTCCGAAGGGGATGCCGGTCGCGGCAGCACCGCCGGACGGCGAGGTGACCGACGAAGAGCTTGCCGAAGAGTTGGACCTCGAGTTGAACGACGTCCGCCGGGCGCTATTTATTCTGTACGAAAACGACCTGGCGACGTATCGTCGACTTCGCGATGAGGATTCGGGGTGGCTCACCTATCTCTGGACGTTCGAGTACGACAACATCCCGGAGAACCTCGAAACGGAAATGTACCGCCTCCACCAGGCACTCGAGGACCGCCGGGAGTACGAACAGAACCACGAGTTTTACCTCTGTGAGATCTGTTCGATTCGGTTCGAGTTCGGCGAGGCGATGGACTTCGGCTTCGAGTGTCCGGAGTGTGGATCGCCCGTCGAATCGATGGACAACAGCCGGCTCGTCCACGCGATGGACAACCGCCTCGACGCACTCGAGGACGAACTCAACATCGACGTCCAGCACTGATCATGGTCGTCCTCGCCACCAAAATCTACGTCGAAGGCGATGCCCAACAGCGGGCACTCGACTCGCTGCGATCACTCGTTGCGAACGATATCGGGGATCTCGAGGCCGACTTCGAGGTCGGGCTCAGACACGACGAGTTCCCGTCGGTCACGATCGAGGGTGAAGACGCTGTCGTCGCCCGCAACGTGCTCCGTGAGACCTGGGGTGAAATCGTCCCCGACCTCGAGCCCGGTGGAACCTACGTCGGCACGCTTACCTCCTGGGATGAGGACGGCTTCGTCCTCGACGCCGGGACGGGCGACGGCGTCCGCGTTCCAACCGACGAACTCGGCTTGGGCCCTGGGAACCCTGTACAGATCCGTGAACGGTTCGGCCTCGTCCAGCATCTGCCGCTGACGTTCGTCTATCGCGGTGACGACGGCGAAAGCGCTTCCCGACTCGCCGACGAGGAACGGGATCGCCTGTTCGAGTGGACGCGTGGAGACGGACGACTCAACGTCAACAGTGCCACTCGAGCGGAAGTCCGTTCGACGCTCAATCGCGCGGGCCACGCCCAAGATTACGTCACCGTCGAACGCCTCGGTCTCCTCGAACAGAGCGTTATCTGTACCGAGGACACCGATCCACCGGGTTTGCTCTCGAGCGTCGGTTCGTATCTCCCGTCGGAACTGCGGTGTGTGGTTCCGTGAGGACGTGTCGGGTGCCCCGACCGTGACGCTGATACCATTGGCGCTACAACCCCCACAGACGTGACCGTCAACCGCCGCCTGGTCCTCGCGACCGTCGCCGTTTCCCTTTTGATCCTGACCGCTGGCTGTACGATGCTCTTTGGCGGCATCTCCGATGAGACGCTCGACGAAGACCAGGAGTACGACGACCTGAAAGCCCTCGAAACCGACGCCGCCATCGAAGTCGAGGAGGGCTCGATCCTGAGCGGTAGTGAGTATCGCGCAGTGTACGATCTGAACGACACGGACGAACTCTCACTCTATCAGTCGACGTTCTATACGGAAGTTGCCCTGGATATCCGTGCGGTTCGGTACTGGTATCCGAACGGCACCGAACTGACTGGCTCGGAAATTCACGTTGACCAGGGACGGACCTCGACGGAGGTACAGGTCCCGGATGGCAACGGAACCATCGCCTGGACCGGCGAGGGCGATAGACGCTCGTTCACCCTCGAGGCGTTCGTCCATGGCTCGTATACGATCACGCTGCCCGAAGGCCACCGGACGACGAACTTCCTCTTTGGCTCGGCGAACCCGGGTGGCTACGAGCGCGAAATCGTCGACGATCAGGAGGTGCTCACCTGGGACCACCTGGATAGTACCATTGGGCTCCAGTTCTATCAGGATCGTAACCTCCCCATCTTCGCCGGCGTCGTCCTCGTGCTCGTCACTGTCGGCGGGGCCGGGCTGCTCTACTATCGCAGACAGGTCCAACAACTCGAGGAACAGCGCAAGGAGATGGGTCTCGACGTCGAACTCGAGGACGATGACGACGACCGGAAAGGCCCACCCCCTGGACTGTAGGGCCCTCCGGCGTGTGGCTCCCGGGGCGAACGAGGAGAATCAGCAACCCTTAGCACCCACCGCCGTGAGTATTGGCCATGAACGACCCCGAGACGCTCGCCGAACGCGTTCGCGACGGTGAGATACGATTGCACGAACTCGAGGAACATACGGATCCGGACAGCGCGACGGCTGCCCGTCGACACCTCCTCGAGACGGAAACCGACGCCTCCCTCGAGACCGTTGGTTCGTACAGTTTCGACGCTGGCGAAGCCGAGGCGAATATCGAGAACATGATCGGAGCCGCCCAGGTGCCGATGGGGGTCGTTGGCCCCGTCACGATCGACGGCGGGGCCGCCTCGGGTTCCTATCACCTCCCGCTCGCGACGACGGAGGGGGCCTTGTTGGCCTCGGTCAACCGTGGCCTGTCGGTGATCAACGACGCCGGTGGGGCAGCCGCACGGGTCACGAAGAGTGGCATGACTCGAGCACCCGTGTTTCGGGTCGATGGCGTGGTCGAGGCGGCCGAAACGGTCGAGTGGGTCGACGGGAATCTCGAAACCCTTCGTGAGGCCGCAGAGTCGACGACGAGCCACGGAGAACTGCTCGGTGTCGAGCCCTACGTGGTCGGGGATTCGGTCTACCTGCGATTTGCCTACGATACGAAAGACGCAATGGGGATGAACATGGTGACGATCGCCACGGGTGAAGCCTGTGCGGTCGTCGA
>PUKM01000208.1 GCA_003552325.1 Natrialbaceae archaeon
ACTGATCACACGCGATGGGATTAAGAGAATACGTCGTTAGGCGGGTCTTCCAGCTCGTACTGACGCTATGGGTACTCGTGACGATGCTGTTCGTTCTGTTCCGCCTGGTTCCAGGGGATCCAACGAGCCGGTTCGTGATGGACTATCCAACGGCGGCTGAACGAGAAGCACGTATCGAGGAGTTAGGGCTCAACGAACCGCTATACGTTCAGTACTTCGAGTACATTGGACAGTTATTACAAGGTGAGTTCGGTGACTCCGCTCACTATCGTGAACCAGTTGGTGAGCTCATCTTCCCGCTGTTTCTCAATACGATCGTGTTGATGTTCACCGCATTGGTGATTGCCTACACGATCGGGATCCTCTTTGGAGCAGCGATGGGGTGGCTTCGCGGGAGTCGATTCGAGCGTGGTGGAATCGTGATCACGCTGATGGCTCGAGCCTCACCGGAGTTCTGGATCGGGATTATTCTGGTCTGGATCTTCGTCTTCCAACTTGGTCTGTTCCCGCGGAGTGGGATCGGTGGCTACGGTGGTGAGTTGACAATGAACCTGGTCGACCGGTACGTGAACGTAAGCTTCCTTCATCATCTGTTCCTTCCAGCACTGACAGGTGCATTTGTGTACCTGGCTACACCGGCTCTGTTGATGCGGAATACGATGTTGGAGGTGTTGAAAGCGGACTTCATCGAAATAAAAAAGGCCGAAGGACTGCCTGAGCGGACAGTGTTGTACAAACACGCCGCACGGAACTCGGTGCTCCCGATCGTCACGGTTGCGGCGATCGCAACCGGTGCGGCGATGGGGGGCTCCGTGATTATTGAAACGGTGTTTAACTGGCCTGGCGTTGGCCGTGAAATGGTTGCCTCGGTCACACGGAACGACTATCCAGTGGCAATGGCCGCGTTTTTGCTGATGGGGACGTCGGTTATCGTGATGAACTTCGTTGCAGACATGCTGTATCTCTATCTCGACCCACGGGTGAAATACGAATGAGCCTCGACACCGCAGCCGAACAAACGGATGATATTAGCAGAAGCCAACTCCGCTGGCAGCGTCGTTTGAACGCACTCCGTAACTGGGGTGGCGTCTTACGAGAAGACCGGCTTGGCCAGATCGGCCTCGGGATACTCGCGTTCTTCGTCCTCGTCGGTATCTTTGCCCGCCCAATCACCGTCGACATCGGATCGGCATGGTTTCAGATCCAGCCGTTCTCGCTTGCCCCACATGAGCCGAGCGCCCGGGTCGCAGACGAAAACCTCGCCGGCCCAAGCTGGGAACACCCGCTCGGAACCACCTCACTTGGCCGTGACGTCTTCTCGCAAGTCGTCGTCGGCACTCGCGTGACGTTAATCGTTGGCACCGTTGCTGCGTTTATGGCCGTCTTCATCGGGGCAAATGTCGGCATCGTTAGCGCCTACTACGGCGGTTGGGTCGACGACTTCCTGATGCGGATTACCGACGTCGTATACGGCGTCCCGTTCCTGCCCTTTGCGATCGCGCTGGTGTTCATCATCGGCGCAAGCTTACAGAACGTGATCTTCGCCATCGTCTTGATCCTCTGGCGAGGGACTGCCCGTGTCGTCCGTTCACAGGTATTGAGTCACAAACAACGGCCCTACGTCGAAAGCGCTCGAGCGATCGGCGCGAGCAACTTCAGGATCATGTACGTCCAGATCATGCCGAACGTGTTGCCGCTGATCTCGTTGTACGCCGCGTTCGCGGTCGCCTGGGCCGTCATCGCCGAAGCGAGCCTCTCGTTCCTCGGTCTTGGTCCGCCAGGGATGATATCGTGGGGAGAGATCATTTACGACGCCCGGAGCGCAGGCGCACTGCGTGAGGCGTGGTGGTGGGTCTTCCCCGCCGGCCTCTGTATCATGCTGTTCGTGATGTCGGTGTTCTTCATCGGCCGCTCACTCGAGAAAGTTGTCAACCCGGACCTTCGTCACTCAGGATAAGCCCACCATGACACTACTCACCATCGACGGACTCAAGATGTACTATACGAGCGAGGACGGCTACGTCCGCGCTGCAGACGATATCAACGTCGAACTCGATCGGGGGCAAACCCTCGGCCTGGTCGGCGAGAGCGGGTCGGGGAAAACGACCATTGCGCGGTCGATCATCCGTTTGCTTCCCGACAACGCCGAAGTGATCGACGGCTCCATCGATTTCGACGGAACCGAGGTCACCGAGTTGAGCAGTCGCGAACTCCGAAAGCAGATTCGCTGGCAGGAGGTCTCGATGATCCCGCAGAACGCGATGAACGGCTTCGATCCCGTCTATACCGTTGGCCAGCAGATCGTCCAGGTCATCCGGTACCACGAAGACGGCGTCTCGAAAGCCGAGGCCAAAGAGCGTGCCAGAGAGCTGTTCGACGAACTCGGGGTCGACCCCGACCGCGTCGACGATTATCCCCACCAGTTCTCGGGTGGGATGGCCCAGCGGGCGATGATCGCCCTCGCGCTCTGTCTCGAGCCAAAACTGATCCTCGCGGACGAGCCGACGACCGCACTCGACGTCGTGATCCAGGATCGCATCCTCGAGACGATTTCGCGGATGCAAGCCGAGTACAACAGCGCGATGATCCTCATCACCCACGACATCTCGGTGGTGAGTGAGGCCTCCGATCGGATCGCCGTCTGTTATGGGGGGCGGATCGTCGAACAGGCCGACGCCGAGACGATCATCAAGAATCCACGCCACCCGTACACGCTGGGGCTCCGCAACGCGTTCCCCGACATCGGTGACACCGACGACGAACTGATTTCGATCCCGGGAACGCCACCAGAACTGGTCGATCCCGGCGAGGGCTGTCGGTTCGCGCCACGGTGTCCGTTCGCCGAGGAGGAGTGCTGGGACGTCACCCCACAACCCGAGGAGTTCGACGACGGCCACATCGTCGAGTGCCACCGGGCGGATGAAGCCGACTACCTCAGAGAACAGGCCGAACGGAAAGAGACCTGGGACGAGATGCGCGAGGAAGTAATGGAACCACCGATCCAGGGAGGTGATGACTGATGGCCGTCGTCACCGACGACGACATCGAGGACCTCCACAGCGGCGACGCGAAAATGCGCCTCGAGAACCTGGACAAACACTTCACCGTCAACAAGGGTGTGCTCTCGCGCATCTTCCGCGGTGAATCCTCGGACTACGTCCACGCCGTCGACGACGTCACGCTCTCGATCGGCGAGGGTGAAGCCTTCGGCCTGGCCGGCGAATCCGGCTGTGGGAAAACCACCCTGGGCAAAACCGCGATCAAACTCCTCGAGGCGACAAACGGTCAGATCTACTTCGACGGCGAGGACGTCACCGATATCAGTGGCTCGGACCTGAAGGCGTTCCGCCGGGAAGCCCAGATCATCCACCAGAACCCGTACGATTCGATCAATCCCCGGTTTACCGTCTACGAGTGGGTCGAAGAACCGCTCATCGTCCACGACATTGGCACGCCGGAAGAACGTGAAAACCGCGTCCTCGAGACCCTCGAGATGGCTGGCCTCGAGCCCCCGGAAGCCTACGCCGGGGAGTATCCCAGCGAACTCAGCGGCGGTGAACGCCAGCGGGTTGGAATCGCTCGAGCGCTCGTGCTCGAGCCGTCGTTCCTGCTCGCCGATGAGCCCGCGAGTATGCTCGACGTCTCGATTCGGGCGAGCATTCTCGACGTGTTTGACCGACTCCAGTCCGAACTCGGATTGACAGCGCTCTACATCAGTCACGACCTCTCGCTGCTCAAGCACGTGTGTGATCGGATTGGGATCATGTATCTCGGCCAGCTCGTGGAAGTCGGGCCGGCAAACGAGATCATCGACAACCCACAGCATCCCTACACGCAAGCGCTCGTCTCGTCCGTCCCGCGGGTCGATCCCGACGCCAAACGAAAACGCGTCGAACTCGTCGGAGAAGTCCCCGACGCCGTCAACGTCCCATCCGGCTGTCGGTTCAATCCACGGTGTCCGAAACTCGTCCCACCGGAAACCGTGAGCCTGGATCAGGACCTCTGGCGGGCCGTCGCCAACCTCAGACACGACTTCGTGGATGACGACCTCGCCCTATATGGCATCGAGAAGCCGACCATGAGTGACGTGCGTGAGAGTTACGACCTGCCACCACAACTGCCGGATACCCGGGTGGAAGAACTGCTCGAGGGGGCTGTCACCGAATACCTGAACGACGAACGGGGGTCCGCCAGCCAGGCGTTTATCGACGAGCTCGAGAGTCCGTGTGAGAGCGACCCGATTCCAACCTACCAGGCGACGGACGTCCAGCGCTCGAAGTGTATCCTCCACGAGCCTGCCGGGCCCTACGACGTGCGAGAGTAGGGTTCACTCCCCGCTACTGATCAGTATCTTCTCACGGATTGTCTGCAGGCCGGTCGATATCCTGTCTCACCCCTGGGTCCGAAACGTCGATGAGCACACTCCGTTCGTCACTCAAGAGGAGTCTACGACCGCCCGTGTCCCCCTCGAGCGTTCGTAACGAGTCGAAAAATCGCCGGTCGAAGCAGACCGGGTTGCCTCGCCGTCCCTCGTAGGCGGGGGCAAGGGCATCACCGAGGCCCGCCGCGAAACTGTCGATGAGCGTATCGACCGTCGTCGATGAGACCGCCGGCATATCACCTAACGAGACGATGACACCGTCCGCGTCGGGCACTCGCTCTTGCACCCACTCGAGCCCGCTCCGGATCGAACTGGCCTGTCCCTCGGTGTAGGATTGGTTCCGAACGGTCTGGACGGGGAGGTCCTCGAGTGTCGCCTCGACCCGGGCAGCCTCGTGACCCAGAACGACGACAACGGGAGCCGTCCGAGCGGCGACGAGCGTGTTCACCGCATGTCGAACGATCGGCTTACCCTCGTGTGTCGCCAGCAGTTTGTTTGCCTGGCCGTAGCGACGACTGGTGCCGCCAGCCAGGACGATACCCGGGACGGTGACCTCGTCCGCACACCCTGTGGACTCGGGTGGGCTGACGAGGGGCGGGTCCGAGTGGCGATGGTCACCGTCGCCTTCGGACCGATCGGTCATGTATCGATCACTCGAGCGGTGTAGTACTCGAGGGGTGAAACGTCTCTCGACTCGAACGCGAGATGGCGGAGACGGGAAGCGCATACGGTTGGCTGTAGATCGTTCACGATGCTCGCCTCTCCCAGTGGTGGGAATCGTCACCCAGGGACAGCCAACAATATAAGTCCCAGAGCGCCTTCGACCTACCATGACCGCGGCTGGCTGGTCGGTCCCCGAACCGGAACGCATCGCAGCGATCGAGCGACGCCTCGAGGCGGCTGACGATGGCCAAGCAGTTCTCGCAACCATCGTGCACGTCGACGGAAACGCCTACCGACGACCTGGAGCCACCAGCCTCCTCACCCCCGAGGGAGACGGGTTCGGGGCGATTACCGCCGGCTGTCTCGAGGACGACCTCCTGGCCGCTGCCGCCGACGTTCGCGACCAGTGCCGGCCACAGCTGGTCACCTACGACCTGCTGGACGACGACGAGGACGTGTGGGGTCTCGGCGTCGGTTGCAACGGCCGCATCGAGGTACTCCTCGAGCCGCTCTCAGCAGCCTACCGCCCGGTCGTCGCGGCGTACCACGAGGGCAGGGACATTGCGGTGTGTACCGTGCTCGAGGGGTTGAAAGGAGATCGAACTGAGGCGGGGACGGAACCCGGGCCCGGAACCAAGACGAAGACGCTCGAGCAGGGTGATCGCCTCTACTATCATCCAGAGCAGGAGTCCTTCTCGAGCCCCGATGGCACGTCAGAACCCGATACCTGGCCAACCGACCGTCTCGCTGGTCCGGCCGAACAGCTCGCTGACCGAGGTCGAGCCGACACGGTCGAGATCGACGTGGATGGACAGTCCACTCGAGTCTTCATCGACGGGTTCGCCAGCCCCAACGAACTCGTCATCTTCGGCTCCGGCCACGACGTGGGCCCCGTCGCCGAACTCGGCGCGAAAAACGGGTTCCGCGTCACCGTCGTTGGCTTTCGCGGGGCCGTCGACCTCGAGGAACGGTTCCCAGCGGCAACGCGGACAGTGACGACTGCGCCCGCACGGTTCACGGACGAAATCGACCTCGGACCGCGAACCTACACCGTCGTCATGACGCACAACTTCCTCGACGACCAGCTCACCGTCGCCAGCCTCCTCGAGAGTGACCTCCCCTACGTCGGGCTCATGGGACCCACCGAACGATTCGACGAACTCCTCGAGGGGCTCAGCGCGGATGGCCCCGAACTCACCGAGGCAGCGCTCGAGCGACTCTACACGCCGATCGGCCTCGACCTCGGTGACGGTTCGCCGTACGGAATCGCCCACAGCATAATCGCGGAGGTGCACACCGTGGCAAACGATCGATCACCCCGGCATCTTCGTGAGACAGCGGGCCACATCCACGAGCGGGTCGACGTTGGGGCGCCCTTCTCGAGCGATAGCTGATACTCCACAGTCACTCGAGGCGAACACCCGGTTGTCGACGCTGATGTGCGCCCAGCACTCGAGTGACATCGTTCGTCTCGCCTCGTTTTCTCGATCACGCTCGAGACACAGGGGTCACAGTCGAGCCACGTGCCCCACACCGATCGTCCGAGGGTGGCCATGCAGGAGGATCGACATACCCCACACGGGCCACTGAGTCGTTCGACGAATGCACCAGACTGGCTATGTAGTCGCCACCACTAGGTCTGGTGTGAACGATAAGGGGCGAGCGGCGCTGATGGTTGTCGCACTCGTGGCGATAGCCGCGGCTGGAGCGATGGTCTTCGCCGTCGACACCGGCGCGGACTCACCCGACCCGGCACCCTTCGAGGAGACCGTCTCGATGGGGGTGAGCCTCGAGGACGAACTGGCACTGGATGACGAGATCGAGTTGCCACGGGCACAGGCGTTTTACTCCCAGTACGAGTACGTCGTCGGGTACTACGGCGTCGAGACCTACGTGGACGAGCGACGCCAACCGGGTCACCTCGAGCGATTCGGGTA
>PUKM01000192.1 GCA_003552325.1 Natrialbaceae archaeon
GAACTCCTCGTCCGGAACCGCCTCGAGCGGTGACACCACTGAGGACCCGACACACGCCACCCGGAGCTATTTTTCATCGGCCGCTGTTGACCGGCTATGGCAGTCACACGTGACAGCGACCCCACGATCGCCATCACCGGAGCCTCCGGGAACGTCGGCCGCGAGGCCATAGCCGCTCTCGACTCTTACGCACTCACCTTATTCAGCCACAGCGAACACGAGGACCTCGACACGGAGCCCCTCGAGATCGGTGACGAATCGGCCGTTCGGACAGCCCTCGAGGGGTCTGATGTCCTGATCCACCTCGCGGCCAACCCCTCGCCAACGGCCCCGTGGGAATCGATCCAGGAGCCGAACATCGATGGCGTGTATAACGTGTTCGAAGCGGCTCGCGAACACGACCTCGAGCGGGTCGTCTTCGCCAGTTCGAACCACGCCGTCAACGGCGAGACACTGGTGGGGCCGACCCGTGTGGAGACGACTGAAGGCAATCCCCGTATTGTCAGACCCGGCAGTCAGCCGAGCCCCGATAGCTACTACGGCATCAGCAAGGTTTTCGGGGAGGCCATGGGCGAGTACTACGCTCGCCGCCACGGCCTCGAGGTCATCTCCCTCCGAATCGGCTGGCTGCTGTCACCCGACGAACTCGAACAGACCTGTGCAGAACGCGACGGCCCCGGCGAACGGTACGCTCGTGCAATGTGGCTCAGCCCGGCGGACTGTCGCCATCTCCTCGAGACGTGCGTGACGACATCGCTCTCGTCAAACAGTGTCGTCGCCCACGGCATCTCGAACAACAGTGATCGATTTCTCTCGCTCGCAGAAACGATACAGGAACTGAACTACTATCCGGAAGACGACTCGAGGGCAGTGCTCGAGGACGAGTTGGCCTGACCTGGACGAAAAAGCACTCAAAGGTGCTTGCTGACGTAGGGGCCATCCTGGTGATAGCCCAACTTGTCACGATAATAGGCTCGAGCGCCAATTCCCGAAATGACGCTCAGTTTGTCGTACCCGGCATCCGCGGCCAGCCGTTCGGCACGTTCCATCAACTGTTGGCCGTAGCCCTGGTGTTGGTGTTGGCCACTGCCCGCACTGTCCTCACCGACGGAGACCTCCGAGCCGTAGACGTGGAGTTCCCTGAGGAGCGCGGCGTTCTCGAGTTCGGGTCGGACGGGGTCGTTCGGAAACCGCAGGCGGGCGAATCCAATCAGGACGTCTTTGTCGAAATCCTCGACTGAAATGAAGTGTTCGGTGCCGCCACAGGCTTCGTAGGTCATGACCTCGAGGTCGATCGATTCGGGTTCCTCGTCGTTCATCCCGACCTCGCGACAGCGGATACACGCACACTCCCAGCCGTGTTCGGCCATGCGTTGGCGTGCGAGCTGTCGGAGGTTCGATTTCCAGCCCCCGGCGTCGATAAAGTCAGCCGGGATATCCCGCTGGACGCGCTGGAGGCGTGTATACCGCGGAATCATGTCCTTGATTTCGGCGACGAGATCAGCCGCTTCCTCGTTGTCCAGTGGGTCGTACTCGTCTTTGTACCACCAGTCGTAGGTCGCCGTTCCGCGAACGACGAGTGTCGGGTATATTTTGAGGTAATCAGGCCGCCACTGTGTCGACTCGAACAGTTCTCGGAAGTCCTCGAGACACATTTCCTTACTCATGCCCGGTTGGCCGGGCATCATGTGAAAGCCGACTTTGAACGCCGAGTCCCGCAGGCGGCGGTTGGCGTCGATCGACTCCTTCGTGCCGTGGCCCCGGTGCATCTCGCGGTTGATCCGTTCGAACGTCGTCTGGACCCCGACCTCGACTTTCGTCCCCCCGAGGTCGAGCATCCGGTCGATCTGTTCGGGATCACACCAGTCCGGTTTGGTCTCGAACGTCGTCCCGATATTTCGCACGTCGTTAGTCTCGTTCTCGGCGATGACGTCCTCGAGGTACCTGAACTCGTAGTCATCGGGATCCTGTGCGAAGCTCACCCCCTCGGCTGGCTCGGGCTCTTTGTCGACGTCGTAGTCGTTCATCGCCTCGAGGGCGCGTTTGACGAACCACTCCTGGTAGTCGTGGCTGCGGGCGGTCATCGTGCCGCCCATCAGGATCAACTCGACTTTGTCGACGGGGTGTCCGATCTCGCGTAACTGCTCGAGGCGGAGGGTGACCTGTCCGTACGGATCGTAGTCGTTCTGGACGCCACGGGCCGCCGCTGGTTCCTGGCCCGTATAGCTCTGGGAACTCGAGAACTCAGAATCCGGCCCACCCGGGCAGTACAGACACTTCCCGTGCGGGCAGCGTTCGGGCGACGTCATGATCGCCACCGGAGAGACTCCCGAGGCCGTCCGGACTGGTTTGCGTTGGAGGACCGCCTCGAGCGTCTCGCGGTGTTCGTCAGGGGCGTAATCGAGGAGTTCGGAGTTCTTCGGCACCTTCGGTGCCGCGTGTTCCGAACACGCCGCTAACTTGGCCTTCTCGACCTCGTCGCGTTCGATCTCCCCCTCCAGGATACGCTCGACCAACGTCTCACAGACGGCCTCGAGCGCGGTTGACTCGCTGGCACCGCTCATGGTCACGATATCACCGCGGCGACTGGTTAAGGGTGTCGCCTCCCGGCCGCAGATGGGCGTGTGCTATTCGAGCTCCCGCTCGAAGTCCTGCTCTCTTCGCTCGTCCTGGCTCGTCCGGCGAGTTTTCCATGATTCGACATCCTCGAGCGTTTCCACCTCGAGCAGGCGCTCGAGTTTGCGTTCGAACTGTTCGTCGGTGAGGTCGCCCTCGGCATAGCGGAGTCGGAGTGTCTCGAGGGCGTCGCGGGTTGATGGTGTGTCCGTCGACGGATCCGCGGTGCTGGGTTCGGTTTTCCCGGATTCAGATTCGGATCCGGATTCCGCCTCGTCCCAGTCATCGTGCCACCAGTCCCACCACTCTCGACGGTCGGCTTCGTCTCCGAACAAGAGCGCCACGAGCGGGACCACGAAGATGTATCCCGCAAGCATGACACCCAACCAGAGATTCCCACCACCAAGACCTGTCAAGAGAAGAAACAGCCACAACCCGGTTACCAGCATTGCGGTAATCTCCGTGATGTTCTCACGGAACCGGGTGGTGACGTCGTCACTCATTGGATTTGTTTCGTGCCGGGTTGTCTAAAATAGTGGTGTTCAGAGACGAAGAGAGCCGGAGCCTTACTCGAGCAGTGATTCGAGGGCTTCAAGCGCGGCGTCTTTTACGGCCTCGCGTTCCCCGGAGACGAACTCGAGGTAGCCATCCCGACCACCGACGACGCGTGTGCCGGCTGCAGGGGCGCGTTCGTCGAGTTCGTGGCCAAATTCGCGGACGTTGAGCGAGGCGTCAGACCGGATGTGCAACTCGTCGTCGCCCAGTCCGATCGTAACTGCGCCCTCGTCTCGCCGGTGCAATTCGTCGAGTAACAGCGTCGTCGTCGGGAAGTTGAATCGGTGGACGAACGCAGCGGTGTCGATGACCGAGACCTGCGTACCAGCAACCTCGTGGGTCGAGAGGTTTTCTCGAGCCGTCTCGAGTTCCGTCTCGAGTTTTGCGCGGAACTGCTCTGAGACGTGAGCGGCGAGGTCGCCGTCGTCGGTAAAGAGCAGGTCGGCAACGAGTTCGCGTTTGTCTTTGTACGACTGGTAGTACGACTCGAGGGCGACGGCCTCCCGACGCTCGGTAAGGGCCGTCTCGTCGTAGCCAGCCCCTTCGGCAAGTTCTGCGTAGGCTGGCGGAACCGTCCCCCAGAAACTCACGGCGGGGAGGTGCTCGAGGTCGCCTCTGATATCGTCGTTGACGTGGGCCGCGACGTTCGCGGCGAGCACGCTCGAGGTGACTGTCGAGAGATCGATTGTGTCCTCCTCGGCGACGAGCGATGGTGAGACCGCGACGGACACCTGGTCGGTGATCTCCGCGTCACCACGGCTGTCGTCGATGACGAGGCGGTCGACGCCGTAGATGTCGAGCAGTTCGTAGCCATCTGCGGAATCGATCGTGACCCCAGCGTCAACCAGGACGACCAGTGGCAGTTGTTCGTCGTGGCGTTCGCGCGCCTCGAGCATCGAACTGACGTCGCCCGTGGCCGCATCCATGTCGTACACCTGTCCCTCGAGCGGTCGCCGCTCGAAGTAGTGGTAGACGGCGTCGTCGCGGGTGTGTTTTTCACGGATGAGTGGTAAGACGGCGCGCTCGATGGCGGCGCCGGCCACGTAGCCGTCGGCGGTCGCGCTGTGACGCACGACGATTGGGCGCGACTCCATCACGGCACGGCGGATGATCGTCGCGGCCTCGACGAGTTCGTCTTCGATAGCCTCGACGGCAGGGTCCTCGACGAGTGGGGCGACGATGGTTGGTTTCGCCTCCTGTTCGATGGCTTCCTCGAGTCGGCTCGTCACCACCTCAGCATCCTCGCCGTCGAGGAGTGTGAGGGCCTCCGTTTCGACCTGCAAGTCGCCGTAATGGCGCTCGACTTCGCCCTCGAGGGCGACGACGTCTTCGAGTTCGACATCGGGGTAAGCGCGAACGCCAGCCTCTTCGAACGCGGCACACTCGACGGTGCCCGTTTCGTCGCTGAGTTCGAAGACGGTTGGGCCACTCGTCTGACGGATGCCCGTGATTTCGCCCTCGAGACGGACGACGGAGCCGACCTGGTTCTCGATGGCCTCGACGCTGGAGCGGTTGAGCGTCGTCGGCTCTTCGTCGGCTGGCGTCGTGGTGACAGCCTGTGCGCCAGCCGCGTGGTCACTCGAGTGTGTGTCGGTTGCCTCGCCGCTCGAGTCGACCGGTTCGGTACTCGAATCGTTGCTGTCGGTGCTGTCGGTGGTGTGCTCGCCGGCGCTGGCGCTCGAGGCCGCTGGTTCGTCATCGCTCGTCTCGGTCTCGGTACCGCTCGTGTCGGTACTCGAGTCCGTCTCACGCTCTTCGGGCAGCACTTCGCCGTCCGGCGTTTGTATAATTTTACCGCGGAACTCGCGGTCTTCCTGTCGGATCGACCAGCCGAGGTCGACGTTGCCGTTGTCTCGAACGCTCAGAACCTGGACGTACACCGGGTCACCCGGTTCGAGGTCGAGGCTTTCGAGTCGTCTATCCAGTTCGCTTCGGTGGAGCAAGCCCGTGACGTGGTCTCCGATATCGACGAAGAGACCGAAGTCGGCGTAGCCGTCGACCGTTCCCCGGTAGTACCGGGAGGCCGTGAGTTCCTTCGCGGAGGTGCCTTCGAACTCGAAGGCGACGTCCTCCTGGTGGAACGCACAGACCAGGCCGTCGACGGGCTTGCCACAGATGATACAGTTACCCATCTACCCGACATATACAGGTTCGTCCTAAAACGGTTGTCGAAATGCATCCGGGCTCGAGCGAGGCATTGATGGACACCACAACCGAGTTTTGATCCACACAATCACTGCCACGTCTTGCGTTTTTCTGCCAAATGGTCACCCCTCATCCACGAAAACCGGCGACTCCGCCTCGAGTGAGGCGAGGTCTGTGGCAATGGCCCGGGCGTGTTCCGGGAAGAGTGCAATCTGGACTTCGTTCCCCTCGTCGTCCTCGAAGACGAGTTTGACGCGTTTGTCACCGAACTCGCGGGCTTCCGCCTCCGTGACTGAAAACAGCTTCGCCGTTGCGGACTTGTTCGTCGGGCCGACGTTTTTTACCGATCCTTCTTTGAGCTCGATCATGAACTCCTCGAGTGAGAGCGTGAGCATGCCCCCGCTACGAACCCAGGGGTAAAAGTTCATCTGACAGCGATGGGCAAATCCGTTGGAAACGTAATCGAAGGTGTGCCGTTTCCACCCCTCTATTCCGGCAACAGCGACCGTCAAGGCTGTGGTTTTATGTAAAAGAAGTGGGTACTTCCAGATGCAATGGAACTAACCTGGCACGGCCACGCCACGTGGCACGTTTCGGTCGGTGAAACGGACCTGTTGATCGATCCCTTCTTCGACAATCCGAAAACCGAACTCGAGCCGAGTGATCTCGAGACGCCGGACTACCTCCTGCTCACTCACGGCCACGCCGATCACATCGCCGATGCCGACGCGTTCTCGGAGGCCACGCTGGTAGCGACCCCGGAACTCGTCGCGTACTGCCAGGAAGAGTTCGGCTTCGAGGACGCTATCGGCATGAACCTCGGGGGAACCATCGAGTGCGGAGATGCCTTCGTCACGATGCACCGTGCGGACCACACCAACGGCATCATGACTGAGTACGATATCGATGCCGGCATGCCATCGGGATTCATTATCTCGGACGAGAAGCCCGAAGCGGCCGCCGACGCCACTACGTTCTATCACACGGGGGACACCGGACTCATGAGCGAGATGCGCGACGTCATCGGCCCCTACCTCGAGCCGGATGCAGCCGCCGTCCCGATTGGCGATCACTTCACGATGGGGCCGTGGCAAGCGGCTATCGCCGTCGACTGGCTCGACGTCGACTTTGCCCTGCCCCAACACTACGATACGTTCCCGCCGATTGAACAGGACCCGGATGCCTTCGTCGACGCCGTCGCCGAGGCCGGGTCGGACGCGGAGGTCGTCGCCCTCGAGGGAGACGAGACGTTTACCATTTAACCGCGTCGCCGGACACGACGAAACTATTTTGACCTGATCTCGCGTCGACAGGTGTATGGCACACGATCCAGCCACGTTCGTCGGCGAAGAGTTGTGGCTGGCAATCGCCGTCGTGACGTTCTTTCTCGCCGGTGCCGTCTCGTTGATCGGCCTCGAGATACTTGCCGGTCCAATCGCGTTCGTCGGCTGGTTTCTTCTCACCCCAGTCTTTCTTTTTTGGGGCGACTACATTGCCGAGTACCTGTACGGAGACGAGGAGACGGACCATGGTGCACGAACGGCCAGAGACGATGCAGAGACCGCCGAAGAGGATGCCTTCGAACGGCTCAAAAATCGATATGCCGCCGGGGAGATCACCGAATCGGAGTTCGAGCACCGCCTCGAGCGCTTACTCGAGGCCGA
>PUKM01000237.1 GCA_003552325.1 Natrialbaceae archaeon
CGGACCTGCTGGCCATCGAGCAGGGCCGAGCAACTCAGGCTGGCGTCGGTGGCGGCCTGATTTACGCCCTCGAGGATGTACTGGACGTCGACTTAGCCGAGTAGCAATCCGTAGCGGGCAGACTTTTAATCCAGGCCAACAGAGTGGGGGCAATGAGCGGGCAACTGGCAGCCAACGAGCCATACGCGACCCGGTTCGAAACCGAGGTAACGGCCGTCGACGGCCGAAAGGTGTGGCTCGAGACGAGCCATTTCTACGCCGAGAGCGGCGGGCAACCAGCCGACAGTGGCACGATTGGCGATATCGCGGTCGAAGACGTCCAACTGGACGACGGCGCCCACGTCCACGTCCTCGAGTCAGAGCCGAGGTTTCGGGCCGGGCAACGCGTCCTCTGTGCGATCGATTGGGACTTTCGCATGTACTGTATGCGAGCACACACCGCCAGTCACGTCCTCTACGGAGCCGGCCGACGGCTACTCGAGGACCTGGGCTACGGTGGCTTCGACATTGGCGAGGAGAAAGTTCGGGTCGACCTCGAGACCACGACGCCGATCGACGACGAGGTACTGGTCGAACTCGACGAACTGATGAACCGGGCGATTTGGGAGTCCCGACCGGTCTCTTGGGAGTCGGTCCCAGTTGCTGCGGCGCGTGAACGCGAGGAAATCGCGTTCAACGAAGCGACTGAGGAGGGTGCGTTCACGAAAGGAACGGTACGAATCGTCACGATCGGTGATAAAAACGATAACGGCCGGACCGCCAACGGCTCGAGCAATCCATGGGACGTGGCGGCCTGTGGGGGAACCCACGTCCGAAACACGCGCGAAATTGGCCCGATCACGGTACTGGGTCGATCCAACCCCGGCGAGGGCGTTACTCGGGTCGAGTTCGCCGTCGGACCACGGGCAATCGACCACCGAACGGCCGAAAAGCGCGCCACGCTGACCGCCAAACGGACCCTGGGGAGTGACATCGAGTCAGTTCCGGCGGATCTCGAGGCCGCCCTCGAGCGACGTGACGAACTCGAGACACGGGTCCAGACGCTCGAGCGTGAACGAATCACGCGAGCTATCGGAGACGGTGATCCGGTCACCTGTGGGAACGAGCGCTGGCTCGTGACGACCGTTACCGACGTCGACACGGAGCCACTCGGCGAGGCCGTACGCGAACTGTCGGTCGGGGCGCCGGACGGGGTTCCCGAGGACGTCGACGTGATCGCCGTCGTCGGCGAAACGACCTACACATTCGCCGTCGTCCGGTCGGAAAGCGACCGGGACGCCTCGCAGGTGATCGACGAACTGACTGCCGAGTACGGTGGTGGCGGCGGTGGATCGGCGACCTTTGCCCAAGGCGGCGGGTTCGATCACGACGTCGAGACGATTCGTGACGCCCTCGAGTCCTGGGACTGATCGGGATTCGTGAGGAGACAACGGCGTTGCGGCAACCGACACGCCCACGGGGAGTTATTTACCACTCTGCTCACAACGTTTCGCAATGGCACTCCCTCCAGAGACCAGGCGGGACAACACGCGGTACGAACGACACGGCACGCTGATTCGTGACCCCTATCGGTGGCTCGAGGACCAACCGAACGAAGCGGAGGCGATCGACCGGTGGGTCGATGCTCAAAACGAGTTCGCACAAACGCACCTCGAGTCGATAGAAATCCGTACACAGCTTGAACCGGAACTCGAGTCGGTGGCGAGAGTCACCGATTATGGGTCGATCGTCGCTCGACCAACGGGATATTTTCAAGAGGTCGACCGTGCGGCGGATGAACAGGCCGTGCTCACCTACCGGCGCTCTCTCGAGGACGACCGCGAGGTGTTGCTCGATCCGAACGAGTGGAGCGAAGATGCCACCGTGGCGATGGGGTGGTGGTCGCTGTCAGCTGCCGGTGATCGGCTCGCTTATGGCGTCGATGAGGGCGGGAACGAGCAGTACGACGTGACGGTGATCGACGTCGAGAGCGGCGAGACGATCGACACGCTCACCGATCTCGGACGGTGTCACAACGTCGCCTGGGCACCGACCGGTCTCTACTACTCCCGGACCGGCGGGGCAGACATGGAAAGCGGTGACGGCGGCCAACTCGAGAAGTCCGTTCACTATCACGAGTTCGGCACCGATATCGAGGACGACGAGCAATTGCTCGAGATCGAGGATGCCTCGACTTGGCCCCAAATCCAGACGGACCGGACCCACCAACACCTGGTGGTGACGCTGGTCACGGCCTGGGAACGAAGCGAGGTCTACTATGCGCCGGTCGATCCCGCCGGCGGTCACGAGTTGACCCCCATCCTCGAGGAGACCGACCATCTCTTTACCCCGATTCTCCACGACGACGTGGCCTACCTGCGAACGAACCACGAGGCCCCGAACTATCGCGTGGTCGCTGTCGACCTCGAGCCAGTGGCCGGTCCCGTCGACCCCGAAGACCTGCGAGAGGTCTTGCCCGAACGCGAGGGGATCCTCAAAAATATGACGCTCGTCGGGGGCGCAACGGCGGGTGGCGCCGACGGGCTGGTCTGTCGGTACGAAACCGCCGCCGTGTCCGAACTCGAGGTGTTCGATCTCGAGGGAACCCACCAGACGTCGGCCGACCTGCCTGGACTCGGTACCGTGACCGGGCTCTCGGGTAATCGTGACGCGCCGGAGCTGTTCTTTGGCTATCAGTCGTTCGATCAGCCACCGGCAGTCTATCGGGCCCCCCTCGAGTCGGAAGGAGGTGACGCCGCCGAGGAATCCACAACCGAGGGGGAGACCCCCGCACTCGAGGAACTCGACCGGCCGGACCTCTCCGTGGATGTCCCGCTTACCGTCGAGCAGGTGTGGTACGAATCGAGTGACGACGTCGAGGTTCCCATGTTCGTCGTCCATCGTGAGGGACTCGAACTCGATGGCGATAATCCAACCTTGCTCTATGGCTACGGGGGCTTCGAGATCAGCGTCACCCCCTCGTTCAATCGGTTCGCCCAACCGTTTCTCCGATCAGGTGGCGTCTACGCCGTCGGCAACTTCCGTGGTGGCGGTGAGTTCGGCAAATCGTGGCACCGGGCGGCACGTCACGACCGCAAACAGCATACCTTCGACGACATCATCAACGCCGCCGAATACCTGATCGACGCGGGCTACACCTCGAGTGACCGACTCGCGATTCAGGGTGGCTCCAACGGCGGGCTGACCGTTGGCGCGGCGATGACCCAACGCCCCGACCTCTTTCGGGCGGTCTGCTGTCACGTGCCGCTGCTCGATATGCTGCAGTTTCACACCTTCTTGCTCGGGGAATCCTGGACGAGCGAGTACGGATCGCCGGACGATCCGGAGGCGTTCGAGTGGATCCTCGAGTACTCGCCGTATCACAACCTCGAGGAACGTGCCTATCCCGCAGTCCTCTTCAAGACGGCCGAAAGTGATACGCGGGTCCATCCTGTCCACGCCTGGAAGATGGCGGCCAGGATGCAACACCTGAGCGAGGGGACGTATCCGATCCTGTGTAAAACCGAACGGGACACGGGCCACGGCACCGGCAAACCGACCTGGATGATCGTCGAGGAGGCCCTCGACACGTGGTCGTTCCTGTTCGAGCAACTCGAGGTCGAATACGTCGAGCCCTGAGACGTCGACACGGGTCGGGCAGACGACTGCCGGGAGTGACTATTTGGGGCACGCTCCTGTCGCTGTGGATGGCATGGGGGCAGATGACACACGGTTCGAGCAGCTCAGAGAACGGGTGACCGGTTCGAAGACGGGACTCGGCCGATCTGGCGAGAACCGTGTCAAGCGGTGGCTGCTGTTCGACGGGAAGCGAGAGCACGTTGCCTTCGCCCTTCTTCTGGCAGTGTTTTCCGTCTTGCTCGTATTGGGCGGGCTCTGGCCGATCGAGTATCAGGAACTGCTCGCGGAGACGACCATCGTCCAGACCGTGTTCAATACGCTCCTCAGCGGCACGATCTTGCTGGTCTCGATCGTCGTCTCCGTGGCTGCGATCGGCATCTCACAGGAACTCACCTCACTCGGCGATCAATCCGAACGCGTCGACACCATCATCGAGTTTCAGGAAGCGATCGAGGATCGTGGACTCGTAGAGGTGAGCCCCGCCAGACCGGGACAGTTCATGGCTGTCGTGTTGCAGTCGATCAAACACCGGGCAAACGAGTTACAGGAACTCGAGCGACAGGGAGAAGCGAACTACCGCGATGAAATCGACAAGCTCGAAGCAGATATCCTGGAAAACACCGACGAGGTCCTGACGACGCTCGCCCGCGTCGAGGCTGGGTCGACCGACGAACTGCTCACAGGAATCAACTACGACTCGTCGTGGCAACTCTACCACGTTCGACGCATTCTGACGAAGTACGGGGACGACCTCGACGATGCCGAACGGGACCTGCTCGAGGAGATCAATCGGACGCTGCACAAGCTCATGGTCAGTCGAGAGTATTTCAAAACCCTGTACTACAAACTCGAACTGTCGGACCTTGCAACGACGCTACTGACGGTTTCGTTGCCAATTATCGTCTTCATCAGTTACGTGTTACTGGCGCTCGGTTCGGGAATCTTTCCGGACGTGACGGTGTTCGGCTACACGCCGCTGACGGTGTTCATCAGCTTCGCGTACACCATCGCCCTCGCCCCCTACGCGGTATTGACGTCGTACATCATCCGGGCGGCGAACGTGACCAAGCGAACACCCGAAGAAGGCCCGTTCGTGCTCGATGGAGGCCGACAGACGCCTGGTGACGATGCCGCATACGACACCTGAAGGTGGACCGCTCTCGGTGCCATGTTTCCCACAGCGCCCAGAGATAACTTCTATTACAACGCGCTCGCAACCGGTGTCCAATGGAACAGTATCTCGAGCTCGTCGATTCGGTTCTCTCTGCGGGCACGTACAAGCCCAACCGAACCGGCGTCGACACCATTTCGTCGTTCAGTCAGCACTACGAGATCGACTTACAGGAGGGCTATCCCCTGCTCACGACGAAGAAGATGGACGGCTATCGCTGGAACTCGATGATCCACGAGATGTGCTGGTACCTCTCGGGTGACGAGCACATCCGTGACCTGCGCGAGGAGACCAAAATCTGGGACGCGTGGGCCGACGAGGAGGGGGCCCTCGACACCGCCTACGGTCGCTTCTGGCGGCGGTTTCCGATTCCAGAAGGGACGAGTCGCCTCGAGGGAGAGTCCTGGGCCGACAGCGAGGCACGGGACGGGGCGGGAAGCCAGTGGGTTACCGAAGAAGCCGATGGTCGCCAGACCTTCGACCAACTCCAGTACGTCATCGACACGCTCTCCGATAGGCCGAACTCGAGGCGGCTGGTCGTCAACGCCTGGCCCCCGGCAAACGCGGCCGTGTCGACCCTGCCGCCATGTCACTTCTCGTTCGTCTTCAACGTCCAGGGCGACAGGCTGAACTGCCATCTCACACAGCGCTCGGGAGACGTTGCGCTCGGTATCCCGTTCAACATCGCTGCGTACGCCCTCCTGACGAGACTCGTGGCGGGCCAGACCGGGTTCGAACCCGGCACCTTCGGCCACACCATCGTCGACGCCCACATCTACTGTGGCACCGGCGACCGTGGGAGCTGGTACGCGGACAACCTCGAGGCACTGCAGGCACGCCTCGCCGAGGTCGAGAGCCGTGACGAGTACGATGACGTCCGTACCTGGCTCCTCGAGGCAGCCCCGGCTGAAGCCGACGGCGAAGAACGGTACGACCACGTCCCCAACCTCCTCACACAGTGTACCCGGGAACCGCTCGAGCGGCCGACGCTCGATGTTTCGGACGTGACGATCGACGAGCTCTCTCACGACGACGTCCAGTTGCGCGAGTACGAATCACACGGCGGATTGCGATTTTCGGTGGCGGAGTAATGGACGCCCTCGAGACTCCCCTCGAACTGGCCGCCATCGTCGCCGTCGCCGAAAACGGGATCATCGGCCGCGACGGCGAGATGCCCTGGCACGTTCCCGAGGATCTGGCACACTTCAAATCCCACACCATGGACCATCCCGTGATTATGGGCCGGGTGACCTACGAGGGCATTCTCGAGGGGTTGGGCGAGCCCCTGCCGGGCCGGACCTCGATCGTTCTGACGAGTCGGAACTTCGAGACACCGGCGAACGTCGTCGTGGTCTCGAGCCTCGAGGAAGCCATTTCGGCGGCCGAGCGCGTGGCTCGCGACCGGCACGATACGGATCGGGTATACGTCGCCGGCGGTGCAACGGTGTACGAGCAGTTGCTGCCGGTGCTCGATCGGTTGGTGCTGACGGAGATTCGAGACCGACCGGCCGGTGACACCTCGTTCCCCGAGTGGGATCGGACGGCGTGGACGGAAGTTGCACGAGAGGACCACGACGAGTTCGCGTTCCTCGAGTACGTTCGGGGCTCGTGAGCGAGATGGGTGATCACGACCCACTGGCGGAGGCACGGGAACTCGAGTCACTTCTCACCACCCGTCTCGAAACCCCCATCGACGAAATCGTGCCGCTCGAGGGCGGCATGATCGGGACCGTCGCTCGCGTCGAATGTGTTGACGGGACCACGCTGGTCGCCAAAACCGGGCCGACGCCGCTGGAGACCGAGGCGTTCATGCTCGAGTATCTGGCCGCCGAGAGCGAGTTGCCGGTCCCCGAGGTCCACTCCGCGGACGACGACCTGCTCGTCCTCGAGGATCTACCTGGAACCACGACGCACGACGAGTCGGTTGCCCGTGATGCCGCAGACCATCTCGTGGCGTTACACGAACATCGCGGTCGTGGCTTCGGGTTCCCGCGGGACACGCTCACTGGACCCGTCAGGCAACCGAATCCGTGGGAAGACTCCTGGCCGACGTTTTTCAAGACACACCGACTCGAGCACGCCGCCCGCCTCGCACTCTCGACACCCTCGCCGCTTGATGGGGATACATCGACACCCGAAACAGGATCGCTCCCGCACCCGCTGTTCGACCGCGTCCAAGCCGTCGC
>PUKM01000050.1 GCA_003552325.1 Natrialbaceae archaeon
ACCATGCGATTTCATGCCAGCAGTATATAAAGGCTAAATCATATTCGAGTTACTCCTACTCGGGCACACTCGAGAGTATACGATGTATGACTCCAATTGATCGTCGACGGTTTCTCCTCACGGCTGGTGCTGTTGGTGTCGCCTCCGTCGCGGGGTGTCTGGGCGACGAACAGGGCGATGAGCAAACAGTTGACGAACCCGAGCCCGACACCGACGATGACGTCGAAACCGATACCGACGACGATTCGGCGGACGAACCGGAGGAGCTACCGGATCCAACCGACACTGAGACGGCACTGATAGAACCGGCAACCCTCAAGGAGTGGCACGATGCTGGGCTCGTGAACAACCACGATATGACCCACCCAGAACGGGTGTCGATTCTCCGAATCGACGACTGGTATCCCGAGGATGGGGTGATCCAGTCATACGAAGATGGGCACGTTCCTGGAGCCGTCCCGTGGGAGGTGAGTGAGTTTCACACCGCACGAATAGAAGGGCTTGGCTCAGCTGCGCCAATGGTGCCACCGGGCGACGTGATCGATGACGTCTTGGTGAGAGCCGGTGCGTGCCCGCGAACGACGATCGTTATTTCCGGATCGAAACCACTTCGCGTCGCCCGCGGCTACTGGACGCTTCGGTACTGGGGGTTCCCACGGGAACGGATCAAGGTCCTGAACGGGGGGTACCACGCCTACGGAGCGGAGTACGATCTCGAGACGGGCCCCTTCGATCCAGCGACGACACCGGAGTCGACGTTCAGCGTACAGGCAAACGACGAACTCAACAACGATCTCCGGGTCGGCATTGCCCAGATGATCCAACGCGTCGACAACGTCAATGCAGGCGAAAGCGACGACATAATTCTGGAAAACCGCCAGCAAGAGGGCCCGGCGGCCCCGGATGTAATGATCGAGAACGCCATCTGGGACAATCCCCTTGCCGGGCACGCGGGGGACCACCACTTCGACACCTTCGAGGCGGAAGGGGCTTACTTCGAGGAGCCAGAGGTCGTGGAAGCCCACTACGACGAACTCGGGGTGTCAGCTGAGGATACCGTCATCACCTACTGTGGCAGCGGTTATCGGGCCGCCATCAGCTTCTTGCTGCTCGATGGGGTCCTCGAGTACGACGACGTCATGCTGTACGACGGCTCCTGGAGACAGTGGGCCGAGTACGATGGAAACAACGACGACGAGAACACGCCGCCGGAGGAGTGGCGTACCGATCTGCACGACCGAACCGACGGGGACACTGGGGACAGCGACCTCGAGATCACCGTCGACGAGATTCCGTCGTTGGAATCCGCCGACGCAAATCAGGTCGAGCAAGAAGACCTCGAGTACATGGCCGGTGGGGAAGTCGATGGTGACGACGGCGAAGCCGATGATGACGACGATTGGGCGTGTTAATTCGCCTCCTCAACGAGCCATCCGTTGACGGGGAAGCCCCCTGGTGAACCGAACCGTTGGTCCACGTCGTACGGGGACGATCAGTAGCGGGCGACAGCCCCTACATGTCTCATTGTTCTCAGCGACCGGGAATCGGGCGTCCGTATTACTCCACAGAATACCTACGATGACCTATGAGCCAAAGTAAGCCCTCGAGTGACACTTCGGCTCGGGGCCCGGACGGTGCACAGGAGGTGGAGGATCGAACCCTCCGCGTCGTCCTCGAGATCGTGCGTGGGGGGCCCTGTTTCATGGACGAACTCGAGGGGGACATCGTCGATCTCAACGTCCGTCTGGATGACGACCAGTGTCAGTGCGACGTAACGGTCCGTGAGTCGACGGCAAAAGGGGACCGTACGACGACGAAACACGCCTCGAGAGACCTCTGTGATCACTGCCCTGGCGTCGTCTTCTCCGAACACGGCTGTATTCCACGGTACCGTCAGGTTGGAAACGGCTGGTTCGTGATGGAAACGTTCGTCGGAGACACCGAAACGGTCGCTGCAATCGTCGGCGGCGTTCGCGAGGTCTGTGAACGAGTGACCGTCAAGAGCATCGTTGGCACCGACGGATCTGACGCCCCTGAGATCTGTGACGTCGACGTCTCGGTACTGACCCCGAAACAACGGGAGGCCGTTCACCTCGCGACAGAAGCCGGCTACTACGACGCCGACTCGTCGGTCTCACTTGAGGAGGTGGGAGAGGGGTTATCGATCTCGAAATCCGCACTCTCACAGCGACTGCAACGGGCCGAGCGAAATATTATCCGCCAACTCGCCGATGCGTGTGCGTGTGACGAGGACCAAAAAACCGTGCACCTGTCCGACGTTCGGTAACCTATCCGCCCGCTCGAGGTGAGCGGGCACGATCGCGCCTTCACATCGAGGACACCGGTCTGACGTGGGGTTTTCACAACGTCTGCTCACCGAAGAGACGACGGTGTGTCCAGACCGGACCGAATATCCACCCCAATATAAAACCTATTCTCATCCAGCGTTGGCCCTACGCGGGCGTATACCCTACCTGTACGTGAGAGAGATTGCTATGACGAAACCACCCCAGTTGCGATGGCGAGGCCAAATCGAGCACCGAGTGTCGACGGGACCAGCAGTGGCTCCGGGGGGTGAAACCGATGAGTAGCGACGAAACGGTCGACCTCACGCGACGGCGGCTCCTGCAGACGGGGGCCGCGGTGACCGCTGCAGCAGCGATCGGTGGGTGTCTCTCCTCGAGCGAGGAGCCCGATCCGGCGACGACGCCAACCGCCGACGAGGAGTACGCCTACGGCAACTGCTGGATGTGTCACCACGCCTGTGGCCAGGAACTCACCGTTCGGGAGGGGACCGCAGTCGACATCACCGGGGTCGACGAACACCCCCGTGGGAGCGCCGGTCCCGACACGCCGGGGACGCTCTGTCCGAAGGGACAGGCCGAACTCGAGAAACTGTACGACCCCGACCGCATTACCGAACCCCACATCCGGAAAGACGGCGAACTCGAGGCCGTCGATTGGGACGAAGCGATCGAGTTCACCGCCCAGCGCCTCCAGGAGTTCGACGACGAACACGGCGCCGAGAAGATGCTCGACGCCACCAGCTGGTCGACGACGAACTTCCACGAGTTCTTCTGGGGCAACCTCTACGGGACGCCCGAGCGGATCGGGCGCGGTCGCCACGTCTGTTTCGGCGGCCCACACCTCAGCGGTGACCTGATGGGACTTGGCGCGAACATGCGGTTCGTCGACTACCAGCACTCGGAGTACATCATCGCCTGGGGGCGCAACATCTTCGAGTCCTTCGCGGGCCAGTGGGAGCCAAAGGGCGTCCTCGAGGCGCTCGATAACGGCGCGACGCTCGTCGTCGTCGATCCCCAGCACACCCCAACAGCCGAAAAGGCCGATCACTGGCTCCCGATCGAGCCCCGGACCGACGGCGCGCTCGCGCTCGCGATGGGACACGTCATCCTCGAGGAGGGGCTCTACGACGAGGACTTCGTCGAAAACGAGACTCACGGCTTCGAGGCGTACGAAGAGGCCGTCGCGGACAAGACCCCCGAGTGGGCCGAAGACATCACGGGCATCGACGCCGACGTCATCCGCGAGGTGGCCATCGGGTTCGCCGAAGCGGCCCCGGCGGCGGGGATCGCCCTCTGGACCGGTGTCGGGCAGTACGGTGAGGCACAGAAAGCCTCCCAGAACGTCTTCGCGCTCAACGGACTGGTCGGGAACATCGACCGTCCCGGTGGGTTCCGTATGTGGCAGGCACCCCCACTCGCGAACCCGTTCGAGGTCAGGGATATCGACCTGCCGAACAACGCCGAAGGGACGACCCCGGCGCTCCGGGCGTACGACGAGTACGAGACCTACCCGTTCCGCCACACGACGGGTATCGGCCACACCGTCGTCCCCGAGATGGTCGACAACGGCCACCTCATGGGGATCTTCTGTCACTACGACAACCCGCTGACCGACGGGAGCACCCAGGCGTGGCTCGAGGCTCTCGAGACGATGGACCTCGTGATCACGATCGACGCCTACTGGAACGAACTCACCCGACACGCCGACGTGGTCTTCCCCGAGGCGATCCAGCTCGAGAAGGACACGTTGATCAACTACGCGCCGACCTGGAGCGCCTACCACGACCGGCGCTGGATCAGCGGCTCGAAGGCCGTCCACGAACCGCTGGGCGAGGCGCGCCCCGGCTTCGAGATACTCGTCGACCTCGCCGAGGAGATGGGCTGGGGCGAGTTCGTCCCCTGGGAGAGCGAGGCCGAGTACAACGAGGACATGCTCGCGAACATCGACTACACGTTCGAGGAAGTCGCCGAGCAGAACTTCGTCCTGCTCGAGGAGTTCGGCTACGAGCAGTGGCAGGAAAACGGCTTCCCCACCGCGACCGGCAAGTTCCAGTTCGACCTCGACCAGGAGGAGGGCTACGCCCAGTCGGCGATGGAACTGGGTATCGAGACCGGTCCACAGTGGCTCCCGCCGGGAACCTGGGGTGACGAACCCGACGACGAGTACCCACTGCACTTCTACGACACCCGCAGCGTGTTCTTCTCGTTCGGGGCCGACCAGCCGCTCGCGCAACTCCACGAGCAGTACGCCCGCAAACACACCCTCGAGACCGAGGACTACCGCGGCAACTACCTCGTGCTCAACCCGCGGGACGCCGAACCCCGCGGGATCGAGACGGGCGACATGGTCACGGTCGAATCCCCCGCGGGCTCGGGCGAGCTGATGGCCTACGTCAGCGAGCGGACGCGGCCCGGCTTCACCACCGCGGAGTTCGGCTTCGGTACCGGCAACTCCCACGAGGAGGGGATGAACACGATGCTGGTTCACGACGACCAGCACGATCCCATTTCCTCACAGCCCGATCGGCACCTGGCTGTCGAGGTTTCGGCCAACGGAGGTGACAACTAATGAGCGTACACGACGACCACTGGATGTTCTACTTCGACCCGAACCGGTGTATCGGTTGTCACGCCTGTTCGGTGTCCTGCAAGCAACGCCACAACCGCGACGCCGACGCCGACGACTGGCGGACGGTGAGCCACGTCTCGAGCGGGGAGTACCCGGACTTCCGTGAGATCCCGATCTCGATGTCGTGCATGCACTGTCACGACGCCCCCTGTGAGCAGGTCTGCCCACCCGATGCGATCATCAAACGTGACGAAGACGGGATCGTGACCGTCGACCGCGATCGGTGTATCGGCTGTCACTACTGTGCGTGGGCCTGTCCCTTCGGCGCGCCGACCTACGACGAAGAGGGACTCATGTCAAAGTGTAACCTCTGTCTGGGCGAAGGGCCCGGCGGTGGCCACGGGCAGCCGAAACGGGAAACCCCCGAAGATGGTGGAACTGTGCCCGCCTGTGTCGACGACTGCGTCGGCGGTGCGATCAAAGCTGGTCCGAAAAGCGAGATCATGCAGGAGGTCTCTGAAGAAGCCGCAGAACGCTTCGAACAAGGAGCGTACGAGGGTCGAGTTATCGTCGAACCATTGGAAGAAGACGGCGAGTTGGCCGACTCGATCCGAGGCGGCGACGAACTCAGTATCGTCGACATGGCGAGGTGATCCCCATGAGTACACTCATATCGGTACTCTCGACGGTCCTGGCCGCTGCCGGTAACTCGGAGGTGATCTGGCACCCCGCGGACTACTGGGACCTGTCGATCCCCGTCTACCTGTTCCTGGCAGTCGTCGCAGGCGGTGCATACCTCACCGGTGCGTCGGCTTGTCTGATCAGATCCGTGCGTGGGAAAGACGCCTGTTGCCTCGAGACCGAGATCGCTCGGTGGGGGTTTCTGGTCGCCATTGCTGCCGCCGCTGGGGCGGGGCTGGCCGTCCTCTCACACCTCGCGGTGATCTACCGGGCGCTCCTGTTCCCGATCTACCTCACGAACTTCGAATCGTGGATCACTATCGGGACCTGGATCCTGGTGTTGCTGTCGGTCTTCGCCGTCGTCTGCCTGGTCTTGCAGCTGTTCGGCGAGAACCCCGCCACCGACGAGGGGGCGAGTCTGTTCCCCAGAACGATCGTCGCCTGGGTCAGTCCTCCCCTGCTCGAGACGCTCGACGGCCTGGTCGATCGGGTCCGGCCACCGATGGCCGTCTTCGCCGGGCTCCACCTGCTTGGTTCGTTCCTCGCACTGGGAACGATCTACACGGGATTCGAACTCGCCATCGTCGACACCGTGCCGCTGTGGAACGAACCGGTCATTATTCCGGCGCTGTTCCTGACCAGCGGCGTGGCCGCCGGCATCGGGGCGACGCTCGCCATGACGATGCTCTTCGAGCGTGAGATCGGGCCAGTGTTCGCCGGCTACGCGCTCACGGTGAGTCTGCTCTCGGCGGTCAGCCTGGCGTTGCTATACTACGGCTGGACGCTGCTGGCAGTCAGTGACGCCCCGGCCGCGGCTGCCTCGTACGCGGCACTCACTGACGGGTGGTATTACATCGGCGTCTGGCTGGTCGTCTTCAGCTTCGTCGCACCGATGATACTCGGCCTGGTCATCGGCCTCGCGACGTTCGCCGACAGACTCTCACCCACCCTCGAGCGCGTTGGTGGACCGGCACTGATCGGTTCGTTCGGTCTGCTCCTGGTCGGCGGGCTGGTGTTCAGAATCTTGCTCCTGCTTGGGGCTGCACAGGACCCACTGGTGGTGATTGGATGACGCACCTCGCGACCGTCGATCCCACGGACGTCGCCGACTGTTACGCGACGCTCGCCCGGTGTTTCGACACGCCGGACGAGGCGTTCCTCGAGGCGATCCACTCGGGTGAACTCGACGAAGCCCTGACGAGCACGCTCGGGACGCTGGGGCTGGACGTCGATCCGGCCCCGCCGGTCGATGATCGCGGCGACTTACTCGAGGGATACCGCCGCACGTTCGAGGGGTACGACGGCCCTTCCGCCCCACCCGTGGAGTCCGTGTACGAACCCTGGTGGGACGGCCAGCGACGCGAAATCCTCTCCGGGCCGGCAGCGACGGACATGCGTCGCCGGTTCGAGGCCCTCGAGATCGAACCGCCTGGCCCGTATCCGGCGGATCACCTGGCGCTCGAACTCGAGTATGCCAGCCTCTTACTCGAGGCCGGCAACGGGGACGCGTACGCGGCGTTTCACCGCGAGCACTTCGACTGGATTCCGGACTTCGTCGACCGCGTTGAGGCAACCGTCGACGATCCGTTCTACGCCTGGATCGTCTCGGTACTCGAGCGGACGATCGATCGAGTCGAAGCCTGGATGCAGACATCCCTCGAGGCCGCCGGTGATGTGGAGGCGGGCTCTATCCCCCCGACATCGGAACGAGACCCCTCGGAGGTGAACGGGGATGAGCAGTGAACAATCCTCGCCAGTGCGGGTCACCGTCTCGCTAACGGACCCCGATGCGAGCATGGGGCTGTTTAGCTGTCTCGCCGAAAACGCCGCCGCAGAGTCGGACTACCGCATCGATTCCGTCACGCTCGGCAACGAAGAGGCCCAGACGATCGTGGTCGATGGCATCTCACCCAAACAGTGGGAGACCATCGAGGCCGCGGTCGACCACGGCTACTACCAGACGCCAAAGGCAGCCTCGCTCACGGACCTCGCTGAGGAACTCGGGGTCTCTAAATCGGCGGTCTCACAGCGGCTCAACCGAGTCGAACGCAACCTGATACAGTCACTCGTCGAGGCCGACTAGCGGTCGCTCCCGATGGCATCATGGCGTGTGGCCGCCAAACGGGACCATACGCTCGGTCCCAGGCGACTGACAGTGTCGGCCGACACAGACGCCGTTCAGGGTCACGTTTCACCGATCGACCCGCCCGTTTCACGGGCCAGCCGAAAGACACTACCCATGGAGTCACCCACGACAGTCACGATCGAGGGGCCAGACCCACTCGAGCTAGAGCCCTCATCGACAGCCCGTGAGCGGTATGGCTGGACGTCGAGACACTGTGTGATCAACTGCCATACCGGACGCGTCATCGTCGGTCGCTGGGCCGGCATCCCACTGGAGTCACTCATCGATGCCGGCGTCGTCCCAGCCGAGACCACGCATCTGCTCGTCCACGGCGCGGATGGCCACCGGGTCTGTGTCGACATTCGCCGGGCCCTCGAGGCGCTCCTCGGGTTCGTCTGTGAAGAAGTCGACCGCGGCCACGACGGGACCACAGAGCCTGATACTGTCGATGATACGCCGCGTTTTCTCGCCCCGGATATCGATTCCTCACAAGCCGTCAGAAACGTCACCGTCCTCGAGCCACTGGCACTCGAGCCCACCGATGATCCTCGAGAGTTCGAGTATCACCGTCGGGCAGACGAGGGATGACGGGATCACCCGAGTCGCGTCGTCCGGGGCCGTCACGGCGAACGCCTCCGCTCAGTGTTCAAACGTGGCCGAAGGTGCTAGCCGAAGACACCTTACTTTCGACGCCAGAACGCCAACGACGTGTTCGAAGCGGCCGAGGCCGACTGTCCGCTCTTTCGGTAGCGCCGGTGCACTCGCGTGAGGTGGAGGACGGTGATGTAACTGACTACCGCCAGCACAGTGGCAATAATCAGGTTCCCAACGAGGATGAGTACCCCAATCATCACCACCGCCTCGAGCGTGGCGTTCTCGGTGGCAACGACTGGCTCGGTCCCGAAGAGGAGCGCGCCGAGGCTGTAACTGGCAACGTACACCGCCGGTTTGACGATGGGATTCATGACGACGACGCTCGCGAAGATGGCGGTCTTGCTGATCCACGACCACCAGTACGCGAGGAGGACGAACAGTCCCAGTCCGAGCCCGCCGGTCGGCATTGCAGTGATGAAGATCCCGATGGCAAAGCTCGCGGCGACCTCTCGATCCGTATGTTCTTCCTGGAAGGCCGCGACGAGTTCCCGCCGAACGCGGTCACGATACAGCGTGACTCGAGAGCGTACCATCAAGGATCAATGGCTCCTTTCCGTCACCACTGGGTAAAAACGTATCGACACATGAGGACATATGTCATGCTGGTAAACCGAGTGACAGTCCCAAGCCAACACCGGATTACCACAGGGATATACGCCACTACCCACACAGCGTGGCAGATTTTTGCTGGCTTCAGAAGACGAATCCTCGAGACGGCCCGGCACTGCTCGTCGACGGTGAACTCCCACAACCGGACCCATCAGCTGTCACTATCCGGGTAGATGCGGAAACACCGCGTGGCGGGATGGAGATCCCTGGAGGCGAGCACACCAGTCATTATCAGGCCCTCCGCCGAATACCCGGGCATGGAGTTCTCGGTCCCGTATGGTGACGATACGTTGGCCGTGTCGACAACCAGTCCAGTGCGCGTCCTCGAGCCACCGACGACCACTCCCGTCGACGTGACGTCGGCTGCACGAGCCGCCATCGACAGGCCACAGGGACCACCCCTCGAGGAGCGTGTCAGTCCGGGCGATTCGGTGGCGGTCGTCGTCACCGATATGACTCGAGCGAGTGCAGACGAACAGTTGCTCGAGGCGCTACTCGACGCGCTGGAAGGGTGTGGAGTCGACCGTGAGGCCATAACGATCGTCGTCGGCCTTGGACTGCACCGGCCGATGACCGAGACGGAACTCGAGGAGATGCTCGGCGAACACGCCGATCTGGCGAGCAACCACGACCCCTCCGACGTCGAAATCGTGGGTGCGATCGATGGCTGTCCGATCGAGATCGGAACGCCGGTCGTCGAAGCCGACGTGATCTGTTCGACTGGCGTCGTCGAACCACACCAGTACGCGGGCTTTTCGGGCGGGGCCAAAACCGTCGTTATCGGTGCTGGTGGGGAGCCCTTGATCAGGCACACCCACGGCCCGGACATGCTCGCACGCGAGGGGGTCAGACTGGGTCGCCTCGAGGGAAACCCGTTCCGGGAAACCCTCGATCGGGCCGGTGACCTCGTGGGGATCGATTTCTGTGTCAATCTCGCGCAGGGACCACACGGCGTTCTCGGCGTTGTGTCTGGTGACCATCGCGCTGTCGTCGAGTCACTGGCAACGCGATGTATGGACGCACTCGCGGTCAGTTTCGACCCCGAGGAGACCTACGACACCATCGTCTGTGGGCTCGGTGCACCGAAAGACGCAAACCTCTATCAGGCGACTCGAGCGGCGACGTACGTCGCCCTCGGAGATCACGTTCCGCTGCGTCCGGGGGGTCGTCTGGTCGTGCCGGCAGCCCTTCCGGAAGGCGCAGGAGGGGGAATCGGCGAAAAACGGTTTTTCGACCGACTCTCGACGGCACAGGATCCGGACAGCCTCTACGAACGGCTGCGAGAGGGATACGAACCGGGCGCACAGCGGGCGTTCGTGCTTGCTCGCGTCCTTCGTGAGTACGAGGTGTACGTCACGAACAGCGAGTGTCCAGAAATCGTCGAGGCGTGTCTCCTCGAGCACGAACCGGCCGTCAAAGACGCACTCGAGGGTGACACGCTCGTTGTGCAAAACGCGATTCAAACGGTACTCCGCAGGGACCACTAAGTTATATTCTTCAATTATAGCCCTTCTCCCAAATATATTGTATTTTTATGTCTTTTCGGCATGGTCTGGGCAGCCCCGGTCTTCGTCGCCGTGTACCTGCACGTCCTCGAGCGGGACATCACAGCCGTCCTCGGCCTCGCTGCGCTCGCGTTCGTCGCTGGCGTGATCTTCTACGAGGTGCTCAACGTGCCCGTCGCCGACGGTGTGGTGATCGACCTCACCGAGCCACTCGATCTGGCGATCGAAAACGTCCGCATCATCATCTGGCTCATCACCGAAAACATCAGGGTGGCCCTCGAGATCGTCATCGGCACTGTCAGAGACCTGATCGACTCGATCGTTGCCGTGACTACGGCTATAGCTGTGGCTGTGACTCCCCGCACGTGGGGTGAACACCGATGAGCCTCGGCATGTTCCTCGAGGCGCTTTCGATCGCGTTTAGCTGGCCGACGGCGGGTTGGATCATCGCGGGGGTCCTGATCGGGATCATCATCGGGGCGTTGCCCGGATTAGGGCCCTCACTGGGAATGGCGATTATGCTGCCGTTGACGCTGCCGTTGTCGCCGGTTAACGCCGTAATCCTGCTGGTGAGCGTCTACAGTGGGGCGATGTACGGCGGAGCCATCGCCGCAATTTTGATCAATGCGCCGGGGACCGCCGCGGCCGCGGCGACGACGTTCGAGGGGTACCCCATGTCTCGAAAAGGGGAGGCGATGAAGGCACTCTCGATTTCGGCGACGGCGTCCTCCCTGGCTGGCTTTTTCACCGTCATTACCCTCATCTTGCTGTCGCCAGTACTGGTCGAAATCGTTCTCGCGTTTACCTCACCCGAATACTTCCTGATTGCCCTACTCGGCCTCGCCATGATCACCGTCATTGCCAGGGGCTCGATGATAAAAGGGCTGGTCGCGGGGATGTTCGGCTTGATGATCACGAGTATCGGGACCTCGACGACCTCCGTCACCCCTCGATACGCCTTCGAAGACGTCCTCGGGTTCGTGATGTACGACGGGATCAGTTTCGTCGCCGTCCTGATCGGCCTCTTCGCCATCGCGGAGATGTTCAAACTCGCGGGCGAAAAAGGCGGCATCTCCGGTCGAGAGACGGTACTTTCAGGAAGCATCGTCCCCGGCATCAAAAGCGTCCTGAGCCATCCGGTAACGCTGGTAAAATCCGGCTACATCGGGATGCTCATCGGCTCGATACCGGGGGCAGGGTCGACGGTTTCGACGTTCGTCGCCTACGGTGAGTCCGTCAGGTCATCGAAGGACAAAGAGTCGTTCGGGACCGGCAACGAAACCGGGCTCATCGCCGCCGAATCGTCGAACAATGGCACGATCGGTGGCTCGTTGATCCCGACGCTGTCGTTCGGCATTCCGGGCAGTGCAGCCACAGCCGTGTTACTCGGTGGCCTCGTCATGCACGGCCTGAATCCCGGGCCAACGCTCTTCAGTGAGGAACTCGCCACGACCTACTCGCTGTTCATCGCCTTACTCGTCGGTAACGTGTTGATCTTGCTCATCGGGCTCTTCTTCGTAACTCGAGCGAGCATCATCACCCAAGTGGACACCGATTACATCATCCCACTCATCATCGTCCTGGCGCTCCTCGGTGCCGTGGCGCTCCGAGGTGATACCCAGACCTGGCTCGATATCGGGACCGTCGTCGGCCTCGGCGTTGTCGGCTTCTACATGAAGAAGTACGACTACTCCATCATCGCCTTCGTCCTGGGAGTCGTGCTAGGTGAGATCGCCGAGGAGAACCTCGATCGATCCCTGCAACTGTCCGATGGCTCACTCTGGTTCCTCATCAGCGAGGACAGTATCCTATCGACGGAGTGGTGGGTGTTCCTCGAGCGCCCGCTCTCGATTGCGCTCGTGGTCTTGATCCTGTTACTGGTCTTTGGACCATTCGTCAAGCCGCGACTGGTCGGCCTGCTGGACCGGAGTTAGCGCAGTTTGCGTTTGTGAGCGAGCGGTACGGACACCGCTCCTTCGTAAGCGAGACATCCTCACAACTGAGAAATCCGTTATTCCGACCCCTGACTGTCAGTATCAGCACGTACGCTGACGCTTCACTGTCCACATCCGCAGTTACTCCGCCCCCTCGGCCCCCGCATCCACCCGTTCCCACAGCGGATAGAGGGCGTCGGTAACCGGATTCTCGAGACGATCAGTCCCGAGGTCGACCGCCGGATCACCCGCCCGGACCGTTCCGATCACGGTCCCCTCGAGGTCGGCTGCCTCGAGCGCCTCGAGACAGGCTGCTTCCTCACGAGCTGGAACGGTCGCGAGCAGCGCTCCGGAGCCAAACATCCGGAGCGGGTCGACTCCGGCAGCCTGCGTGAGGCGTCTGGTCTCCGGTCGAACCGGAATCGCGTCGGGGTCGACCTCGAGGCGGGTCCCACTGGCCTGGGCGACCTCGAGCAACGCGGCCGCCACGCCGCCTTCGGTCGGGTCGTGCATCGCCGTCGCGTGTTCACGGACGACGGCCGCCGCCGGGACGACGCTGATCTCCTCGAAAAACGTCTCCGCCCGTCGAATCGTGGCCTCGTCGACCTCGAGTGTGTCCCCGAAATCAGCCGCGAGAATCGCCGTCCCCTCGAGTCCAGCAGCCCCGACGAGGAGGACGCTATCGCCGGGTTCGGCTCCACCGGTGGGCACCACGCGCTCGGTCGCCCCCATTGCCGTGAGTGAGAGCAGTGGCCGCTCGAGGGCGTCGACGTACTCGGAGTGTCCGCCCACGATCGCCACGTCGAGGTCGCTAGCTGCCGCGTCGAGGTCGGCGGTAATCGCCTCGAGGCTGTCCGGTGTGTCCGTTGGGAGGAGAATCACGACCGTCAGCCATCGCGGATCGGCCCCGGTCGCCGCCACGTCGTTACAGGCCACGTGGACGCCGAGGGTGCCCACCTGGCTCGCCGCGAGCGACAGCGGATCGGAACTCACGACGAGTGTGCCACCAGGCCAATCGATCGCGGCAGCGTCTTCCCCTGTCGCGGGGCCGAGGCGGACAGCGTCGTCTGGCGCACCGGTTCGTTCGAAGACGTGTGTCAACAACGACTCCGGTGGGACTTTTCCGGGCATACTCCGTACGACGGCGATGGGTAGCTTGTAGCTGTCGACGCCGGGTTGTCTAGACCGAAATCTCGCGTAAGATGGGCTCGAGTGCAGCCGCCAGTTCCTCGAACCGTTCCATCGACATCGAGTCCGTCGTCACCCAGACGCCGTTTTCCTCGCCGAGGACACGGGTGAGGTAGCCGTGTTCGAACATTCGGACGGTGGCAACGTAGTCGCCGAGTTGGGAGTCCCGGTACGCACTCTGTGAGTGAAAGCCGAGCCGTTCGTGATCGGCAAACCCGATCAGATCCGCCGTGCGGTCGAGGTCTGAGCGGAGATAGACCTGTTGGACTGCATCCTCGGTAAAGTAGGTGATGCTCCGGATTTCGTCACCGATAGTCGTCCGGCAGGCGCTCACCAGTTCCGCTCGAGTCGACTCGGTCAGCACATCGTCAGGCATGTGTAGACATATGTCACACGAACTCATAGAAGTGCCGGTCACGCTATCCAATCAGCCGTTACTTACCCATCGAGTAAGGAGTCGACCAACCGCTCGAACCGATCGACGAACCGTGAGCCGGCGTGTGGGTCGACCGTCTCGAGCAGGGCTGCCGTCTCGGCCGGCCTCGACAGCGAGAGCACCACACGGTTTCCGCGCTCGTATTCCCGGTCGACAACCCCACACTCGAGGAGGTGGTCCACGTGGTGCTCGAGGGTGCTCCGGGGGAGATCGAGGGCCTCGACGAGTTCGTTCGGTCGCGCTCGTTCGCGCGTGTAGAGCGTGGTGGCGATGGCGGCAGCGGTCTCCCGTCTGAGTACCGACACAGCGTCCCGTTCCCACGGCGTGTAGGCGGGTGCCGGAGCGAAGTAGTGAGTTCGCCCAAACCGCTCGTGTCTGGCGACGTCGCCGGCTTTGGTCAGCCGTCGCACGTGGTACTGGACCTGCCCCGGAGCCAGTGAGAGATCACGCACCAGCGCGTTGAAGTGGATGCCTGGATCGGCCGCGATCGCTGCCCGAATGCGAGAGCGCGTTGGGTTCTCCTCGAGATCAGTCACGGGCGGTCACCCCGATCCGTCGAGTCACGATTGCGTATGGGATCGGTATCGAGCCGCCCGACGGAAATGACGGCTGCGATCAGGAAACCGGCGATGATCACGTCGAGCAGGTGCTCGACCGTGTGGTGGGTGTCCATTGGGACGTACCCCAACGCCGTGCCGGCACCGACGATCGGGCGCATCACGAGCGCCCCGAGTGCCGCGGTAATCAACAGATAGGGCAGAGATTTCCGACGCCGAAACGCCGTCGCTGCGAGCGCGAACACGATCAACGAGCCAACGGTAGAGAGGATCAACAACAGTGCGAGATGCCAGTCGACGCTGCCGGAGCCAACACTCGAGTCGAGGACCGGACGTTCGAGCAGACTGTTCGAATACGCCGCATGCTCCCACCCGTCTCGGCTCACGACCCCGAAAAACGAGCCAGAGGAGGGGGAACCAAGGTTCATACTCCCGTTTAGCAACGGGGGCACTTCCCTGACTCGGTCTTTCGACGTTCAAACCAGACAGCAAAGACACAAAATAACAGCCACAGACACTCACACGAGCTCCGGCCACGCCGAATCGAGCGCCGACTCACTCGAGTAGCTCGGCTGCTTCCTCGACTCCCATCACGTCCTGTTTGACGGCCTCGAGCACGCGAACGATCTCCGGATCGGGCCCCGACGTCACGTCGCCGACTTCCTCGAGGGTGACTTTCGTCGATCGCCCGACGAACTCGTCGAAATCGGTGCCCTCGGCGATGGCCGTCTCCTTTTTCACTCGGTAGTTGCCCCCATCGGTGACGTGGAGGTCACCCGGATGGAAAAAGTACCAGTCTTCCCGATCGAATCGGACGCCAATTCGGGGTTTCGCGCCGAAGTTCTGGGCGAAGTAGATGAGGGCTTCGACCTCCTCGCCAGTGAGATAGATGGGGTTGCCGGCACTCGACTTCGCCTCGACCGCATAGAAGGTATCGCCGTCGCCGGCGAGCACGTCCGGGAGTTCTCGCTCGGTGGCCGACCCGCTCGCGGGGGCGCGCATGACGGCGAAGCCGGCCTCGTCGAGTCGGTTGACGAGTTCGCGTTCGCGTCGGTCACCCTTCGCCTGAGACATACCCCCATCTCACCACCGGTGGGTAATAAAGTGGCCGACCCGAGGTCGGGAATCGGCGTGAGTACCGTCTGTCGTCAGACGTTACCGTGCTTCCTCGATCCGTGTGAACTGCTCGTCGCTCAGAGAGACCTCGACGGCTCCGACGTTCTCCGCGAGCTGGGCCGGTGTGCGTGCACCGACAATTGGGACGCAGGTAAACTCGGACTGATCCATCAACCAGCGCAGGGACACCTGTGCGGGGCTCGCGTCGACCTCGTCGGCGACCGTTTCGACGGCCTCGAGGACGTTCCAGGCCGTGTCCGTGGCGTACGCACCGAAGCGATCGCTCAGACTGCCTCGAGAGCCATCCGGTGCTTCGACGGAGCCGTCCGGCGCACGGTCGTACTTTCCGGTGAGGAACCCACCGGCGAGTGGTGAGTACGGACAGACGGCGAGGTCCTGATCCGCACAGACCTCGAGGTACTTCCCAACCGCATCGAAGTGGGCCGCGTTGACCATCGGCTGAGTGACCTCGAAGCGCTCGAGCCCCTCGACGTCGCTGGTCCAGAGCGCCTTGGTTAGTTGCCAGGCTGCCATCGAACTCGCCCCGAGGTAGTGAACCGTCCCCTCGCGGACGAGTTCGGTGAGCACCTGCATGGTCTCTCGGATTGGCGTGTTCTCGTCCCACCGGTGAATGTAATAGAGGTCGAGATAGTCCGTCCCGAGTCGCTCGAGGGTGCCCTCGATCTGTGCGCGGATGTGTTTTCGCCCCAGTCCCGAATCGTTCGGTCCGGGCTGGCCTCGGCCGTTGAATGGGAAGTACACTTTCGAGGCGATGACGACATCCTCGCGGTCGTGGTCTGCGAGCCACTCGCCGATCCAGGTTTCACTCGTGCCGTTCGGACTGCCGTAGACGTTGGCCGTGTCGATGAAATTGACGCCGTGATCCAGGCAAGCATCGAGGAGTTCGTGTGCCTCCTCGCGGTCGGTTTCGACGACGCCGTTCGATTCCTTGGCGAATCGCCAGGTCCCAAAACAGAGTTTCGAGACGGTCGTGCCCGTGTTGCCGAGCGTGGTGTACTCCATACGCGACTCAACGGGCGAGCCCGTGAAAATGGGTACGGATTCGTCGTCGTGGAACCGCTCGAGGAACGGACACAGGCCAGTTCGAGTCACCGAAGCGATGGGAGAATCTCCTCGCTGTAGAACTCGAGGGCGGCCTCCTGGTCGTCGCCGATCTGGTGGACGTAAACGTGATCGTATCCCGCCTCGAGGGCCGTTTGGATCCCGTCGAGATGGGCGTCGCGGTCGGGTCCGGTGACGGTTCCGCTTTCGGCGATGTCCTCCCGCTCGACCAACTGGGAGGCCTGTTCGAAGTGGGCGGGTGAGGGTAACTCCTGACTGAGTTCACCGGGAATCGAGCCGTTTGGCCACCGTTCGTACACCGTGTCCACAGCCGATTCCGGGTCCTCATCGTAACAGAGATGCAGTTGTGTGTAGCGCGGTCCAGAACCACCCGCATCTTCATAGGCCGCGACGACATCGTCTTTTGGCCCCGAACACCAGAGTCCATCCCCGTGTTCGGCCGCCCAGGCAGCCGTCTTCGGTCCGAAGGCCGACACCACGATATCGGGAATCGTCTCGGGTGCGGTGAACAGTGTCGCGTTCTCGACGGTGTAGTGTGCACCGCGGTGGCTGACTTCGTTGCCGGTCCACAGCGAGCGCATCACGTCCATGGATTCGCCAAGCATCTCGAGGCGGACCTCGTGTTCGGGCCAGCGGTCGCCGGTGACGTGTTCGTTGAGGTTTTCGCCCGTGCCAACGCCGAACGTGAACCGGCCGTCGGCCATCACCTGAATCGTGGCGACGGCGTGAGCGACGTTCACCGGGTGGATACGGATGATCGGGCAAGTGACGCCGACACCGATTTCGATCCGATCGGTTTCGCGAGCGATGGCACCGAGGGTACTCCAGACGAACGGCGACTCACCCTGTGCCGACACCCACGGGTGGAAGTGATCGGAGATCGAGACGAAATCGAAGCCGGCGTCCTCGGCGGCGACCGCGAGGTCGACCAGTCGATCCGGGCCATGTTCTTCACTCGAGAGCGTGAATCCAAACTGTGCCATACACCCCCATCAGGGGAGAGCCGGGTAGTGGTAGCCCCTGCAGATTCACGCCGGGACGTGTTGACACAACGTGATAGGGTTTGGTTTCGGGAACACACCTGCAGCTACTCGAGGACACACTGAACACGACGCACAGGAAGAGCGATGGGGCGCCGGAGCCTCCGCCTGAGACGCTTACTCGACGTGTCGCCAGACTGCCCCGCCCGTCGCTGGCACGGTCCCTGTCGTATCGCGTTCGCCATCGCTGACGAACACCAGTTCCGGAACACCCGATTGGAACGCCACCTCGAGTGGCTCGTCGCCCCGGTTGATCGCCACGGTGAGTGTGTCGTCGTGTCCCTCGAGTTCGCGCTGATAGACCAGGTGGTCGCCCGAACACTGCTCGTGGAGGAATCGACACTGGCCACGCCGGAGGAGTGGTTCCGCCTGCCTGAGGGCGATCAGTTCGGACACGAACGCACGCAGGTCACGGTTCTGGTCGGCGTCGTCCCAGATCATCGTTCGCCGACAGTCCGGGTCGTTGCCGCCCGTCATCCCGATCTCGTCACCGTAATAGATGCAGGGCGTTCCGGGAGACGTCAGTTGCAGGAAAAACGCCAATCTGAGTCGGTCCACATCGCCGTCACACCGGTGCAGCATCCGTGGCGTGTCGTGACTGCTCAACAGGTTAAAGAGCACCTTGTTGGCCTGATCGGCATACCGGAACTGGAATTTCGTATTCTTCTCGGCGAAGGTTTCGGCGTCGATGTCGTCCGTGGCCAGGAAGTCGTACGCCGCATAGCTGAAGGGATAGTTCATGACCGAATCGAACTGATCACCACGGAGCCAGGCGCTCGAGTCGTGCCAGATTTCGCCCAGAATGTACGCGTCGGGCTTGACCTCCTTGACCGCCTGGCGCATCTCACGCCAGAACTGGTGGTCCACCTCGTTCGCAACGTCGAGGCGCCACCCGTCGATATCGGCGACCTCGATCCAGTGTGTCGCCACCTCGATGAAGTACTCCTTCACCTCGGGGTTCTCGGTGTTGAGTTTCGGCATGTACGGTTCGAACGCGAACGCATCGTAGCTGGGGATGGGTTCGAACTCGATCGGGAACTCCCGAACGTGGAACCAGTCAGCGTACTCGGAGTTCTCACCGTGTTCGATCACGTCCTGGAACGGCTCGAAGGCTCGGCCGGCGTGGTTAAACACCGCGTCGAGCATCACTCGGATATCGCGGTCGTGGGCCGCCTCGACGAGCTCGATGAGGTCGTCCTCGTCACCGAACTGTGGGTCGATGCGATAGTAATCGGTCGTGTTGTACTTGTGATTCGACGTCGACTCGAAAATCGGTGTCAGATACAGCGCCGTCACCCCAAGGTCATCGATATACTCGAGGTTGTCCGTAATGCCCTGGAGATCGCCCCCAAAGAAGTTGTTTCGGGTCGGTGCCTCCCCCCACGCTTCGACGCCTTCGGGGTCGAGATCAGGGTTCGCGTTGGCGAACCGCTCGGGGAAGATCTGGTAGAACACTGCGTCGTTCGCCCACGCTGGCGGATCGTGGATGTCGACCGGATTGACGAACGGAAACTCGAAGAAGTGGACCGTCCCACCGTCTTCGCGGTCGGGCCCCGCCGCTGTGCCCGACTCGAACCCCCACTCGGTGAACCAAAGCGTCTCTTCGGCATCCTCGAGACAGAACACATAACAGAGCCGGCGGTACGGCGGTTCGACCGCGACCTGCCAGTAGTCGTAGCGCTCGTCGTGGCCGATCCGGGTCATCGGCGTCTTCGTTTTCGTGTCCTCCCACCCGTACTTGTCTCCCCAGAGGATCGTACAGTCAGCGACGTCGCCACGTTTCGTTCGAATGCGAAGGTGGACTGTCGATTCGTCGTACGCGTACGCGTCGCTGCTCTTCGGTCGATGGTGGACCGCTGCTCGAGCGATGGTCATACGACTAGTCCACGCACAGTGGGGTGTTAGCCCTACTGGAATCGGGATACGAAATCGAGTACCCTCGAGTGCCGACGGCGGTGGTCAGCGGCGATAAAAACGGGAAAATAGCAGGCGATCTAGCCCGAGACGCCACCGAACGACAGACCGCTTTCGATGTACCGTTGGGCGAAGAGGTAGACGAAGACGATCGGTGACGCATACAGGAGCGCGAACGCGGAGAACCGCCCCCACGGAACGGTGAACTGATCGACCATCATGAAGAGGCCGATCGGCAAGGTGTAGTTCTCTGGACGGAGCACGACCTGTGCGATGATGAACTCCATCCACCCGACGAGGAAGATGAAGATGAAGATCGTCGCGAGCCCCGGTTTCGCGAGGGGCAAGACGATTTCGTAGGCAACCCTGAACGGTGAGGCACCGTCGATGATCGCCGCTTCCTCGTATGAGACGGGGATCGAGTCCATATACGTCTTCAACAGCCAGGTGTTGAACGGCACGGCCATCGCCGCGTAGTAGATCGACAACACGAGTCGGTTGTTCGTCACGCCCAGGTTCGAGAAGATCGCATACAGCGCGATCAGGGCGGCGATACCGAGTCCGCCACCGATCTGGGTGAACAGGATGTAGCCGTAGAGGAGTTTCATCCGACCGTAGAACTGCCGGCGTGAGAACGCATACGCGGCCGGAACGATCAGTGACATCGCAATCGTCACCGTCGCCGCCCCGATGAAGAGGCTGTTCCGGAGGTAGTGCGTGAAGTTCGACGTGCTGTCGACACCGTAGTCACTCGCCTGCAGGAAGTACACCCGCGGCCAGTTCATGAAGAACTCGATACCGGTGAACGGGATCGCGATGCCAATCGCGGCCCCCGGGATATAGAGGTCTCCGATCACCCAGATGAACGCATCGAACGTCACATCAGTCGGGATCAACCCGGCACTGTCCGAGGAGTACAACGTCGCTCCGTCACCCTGGAGTGCCATCAACAGCACCCAGTAGACCGGGATCAGCAGGACGAAGACGAAGACGACCGTCGCGATCGTCGACAGCGCCTTGATCGCGACATCTTTCGGATCGATGAATCCCCGCTGGATCCCCTCGATCGTATACGCGACATCCTTGCGGATCTCACTCGGCTTGTCGAGGGCACGCCTGGTATCGCGTTTGATTTTTCGGCCGACACTCTCGAGAATCGTCATGAGCCACCCACCCCCTCGGCGAGTCGCCCTTTCCAAACGGCGACGAGCATGAATACTCCAATGAAGACGACGGCAGTCATCATGATCGCGGCACCAGCGCCGTAGGCGTTGTAATTAAACGCCTCCTGGTAGCCGTAGAGGATGATGAGTTCGTTCGACCGTCCTGGGGCCCCGCGTTCGAAGACGAAGGGAATCAGGAACTGCGTGAACGACGCTGCAGCCGTCAGGATTGCAGCGAACATCACCGGCCGTTTGATCGCCGGCACAGTGACGTTGATGAAGCGGTGGAAGAAGCCAGCGCCATCGACTTTCGATGCGTCGACGAGCTCTTCGGGTACCGCTTGCAATGCACTCACGGTGATGATCACCATGAAGGGATACGCCAGCCACATCTCGGTGATGAGGTAGGTACTGAACGCGATCCATCGATCGGTGAACCACGCCTGGGGCTCCATCCCGATCCACATCAAGAACTGGTTGGCCAGTCCGAACTGTGCCGAACTGAAGATACCGCGCCAGATCGTGATGGTGAAAATCGGCGGCAGAGCCCATGGGATGATGATGATCGAGCGCAGGTACCGCTTCCCGGAGACCCTGTCACTCGTCATTATCATCGCCAACCCAACACCGAAGGCCACTTTGAGTGCGACACTACAGATGACGAACAACCAGGTCGTGCCGAGTGAGTTCCAAAAGCTCGGATCGTTGAACAGCGCTATATAGTTCTCGAGGCCGACGAACGCTTCATCTCCCCGCAGGCCAAAGAGGCCGAGGAGTCCGCCGGGTCCGTCCTGGAACACCGTCGCCGGTTCGGCATCGGTGAAAGACAGGTAAATCGTAAAGATGAGCGGGATGAACATAAAGAGCGAGAAGAAAAACAATCCTGGAAGGACGAGCAGTCCAGCACTGTTGTCACTGATTCGCTCTCGAATGCTCTCTGGCACCACCGCCTGGTACCCTTTTCGTGAACCCGCTCTCACTGAAGAAATACTCATTATCAGGAGTTAGCCTGGGCGTTATTCCCAGGCGGATTGGATCTGACTTTCGGCGTCAGCCATTGCGTCTTCGACCGACTTGTTCCCGTTGAGGGCCTCACTCCACTCGGTCTCGAGTGGCTCCCAGACGTCACCGAAGTCGGGTGCAGTCGGCATTGGCTGGCCGTTCTCGACGGAGTCTGCAAACCCTTGCATGTCCTCTGGAAGATCGTCCGCTTCCTCCTCGTCGTCTGCGAAGGCAACGTGAACCGGGATGAACCCGTGGTCGTCTGCCATCTGTGAGATGAGACCCGTGTTCGTCGTGTACCACTCTGCGTAGGCGACGGCCGCCTCCGCTCGCTCGTCGTCTTCGTCCATCGCCGCGGCGAAGTACATCAACTGCACACCCGTGAACGGGCTTGGGGTGTTGCCGTTGGCATCGGGGAGTGCCATGACACTGACGTCCATGTCGCCGAAGTTCCCGAGGTTCCACGGACCAGTGACGAGGAACGGGGAGTTGCCCTCGAGGAAGATCGACTCCTGAGCTTCACCGTCCGGGTCAGCCGGCATGTAGTCCCACAGTTCTTCCAGGATGAATTCGAAGCCGGCGATGGTTTCGTCGTTCGTGAGCCCGAGTTCGCCCGAGTCGTCGTCGTAGTAGTAGCCACCGAAGCCATAGGGCATCGCACTCACGTGGTAGGCGTCCTGTGGCCAGCAGAAGCCGTAGGTGTTGTCGGCGGGGTCGTGAACCTCATCGGCGATCTCGAGGATCTCGTCGAAGTCCTCGGGCTGGTCATCGACGTAGTCGTGGTTGACGATCAGGGCGACGGTCTCTGCAGCGAACGGGAGACCGAGGGTCTCTCCTTCGAACGTTGCCGACTCGGCGTTCTCGCCGAAGTACTCCTGTGGATCGATGTTGAGGTTGTCGCTCTGATCGCTCAGGAAGCCGTTCTCGTGGTAGCGCCCGATCCAGTCGTGTGCCCAGACGAACATTTCTGGACCGTCACCGGCTGGGATAGCGGTTTCAGTACTCTCCTCGAGTTCGGCCACTTCGTCGGCGCTGATCGTCGCCTCAAAACTGTCGTTGAACTCATCGACGTACCGGTCGAAGTCCTCGAGTTCGCCGTCGGACAGGGAGTGCCAGATTTCGGCGCTTCCGGTGACGTCGTCGTCGGGTTCGACGGTTGGCCAATCCTCGTCGTCTTCGTGATCGGCATCGTCGGTCCCGTCATCGGCGGCGCCATCGTCGTCTGCGCCGTCGTCGTCGGGTTCTTCAGTGCTGATACATCCTGCGAGGGCACCGGCCGCTGAGGCACCCGCGAGGTACTTCACTAACGTTCTCCTATCCATTGCCATGGTGAATACATGATGAATTATGACTTCACCTATTTAGTCTTTTGGATGTGGATGGGTACGCCTCACATACTCGAGCCCAGTTTGGAGTGGTTCTCGATTGCCAGCACATAAACGGGCCGGCCAGTAGTGACCAGGCCCATGCGGACGGTAGCCGGACGTCAAGAAGTCCAACAATTAGCAGGGGTTGACGTTCTAACACACACTGTCTTCACATCCGTATTTTTCACAATGGCAATCAGTGCGGTCGGTCACTCAACTTTCCTGATAGCAAGCAGTGGGGACACGCTCCCGGTACTCGAGCAGGGTGAACCCCAACGTCAACGAAAGGTGGTCGGTATGGGGCCGCTGAGTGGGCGTGCCGTTTGGCGCGCCCAGCTCCCAAAAGTACTACGAAATATTGCATCATACGTTCGGAATCGAGGAAAAGAATTATATATACGATTCACCCACACCTAGCAAATGGCGAGTCTGACTATCGAAGGACTCCGGAAGGAGTTCGATCGTGGAACAATCGTGGCGGTCGACGACCTCGACCTCGAGGTCGAAGACGGGGAGTTCGTCACCGTCGTCGGTCCCTCTGGCTGTGGTAAAACGACGACCCTGCGGATGATTGCGGGGCTCGAAAAGCCGACTGAGGGGTCGATTTATCTGGGTGATGACGACGTCACCAGCCAGAGCGCGCGTGAACGTGATATCGCGATGGTCTTCCAGAACTACGCGCTCTACCCGCACAAGACGGTGTACCAGAACATGGCCTTCGGACTGCGGATGAGCACGGACCTCACGAAGGCCGAACGCAAGGAGAAAGTCCAGTGGGCAGCGGAGATGATGGGCATCGAGGAGCTCCTCGACCAGAAACCCGATGAGCTCTCCGGTGGCCAAAAACAGCGTGTCGCCCTGGGCAGAGCGATCGTTCGTGAGCCCAAAGTGTTCCTGTTCGACGAGCCGCTGAGTAATCTCGACGCGAAGCTCCGAACGACGATGCGGGCAGAGATTCAGCAGTTGCAAGACGAACTCGGCATTACCGCGGTGTACGTCACACACGACCAGGAAGAGGCGATGACGATGGGTGACCGAATCGTTATTCTCCGTGATGGTGAACTCCAGCAAGTCGGCAAACCAACAGCAGTCTACGACAAGCCAGCAAACGAGTTCGTCGGTGGGTTCGTCGGCTCTCCGTCGATGAACTTCGTCGACATCACTGCCCGAACCTCCGGTGACTCGCTCGTGCTGACCGACGGTGACGACTTCCGGTTCTCGCTCTCGCCGGAGTATGCGGCCAATATCGACGTCGTCGATGGTCAGGACGCGGTCCTCGGTATTCGTCCCGAGGACGTCTATACCGCAGACCCTGGCGAAGACGGCATCGAAACGATCGTCGAAGTCGTGGAACCAGTCGGCAGCGACAACTATCTCTATCTCGATATTGGGCCCGAATTCATCGCCCGCGTGAGCGCAGACATCAAGCCAACCATGGGTGAACGCATCGAGATCACCTTCGACGAATCCAAAATCAGGCTGTTCGATCAGGAAACCGGGGCTTCGCTCTTACACTACACGGACGTCCCAGAAACGCCAGCGCCCGAAGCATAAACCGGCCTCGCCGTCCCTGTTTCTCCGGCCACACCCCCCTCGAGTCACCAGCCGTGACACCGTCCGGTTGCGACGATCCTGAGACCCTCGAGAGCCAACGCTCTCAGCGGGAATGTCACAAAAACGTGGGGTCGTTCGAGCGGTGGCGACGCTCAGTAAGCTGGTGAGTGGAGAGAGCCTCCTCAGTCAGATGCCGGGCTTGGCTCCGTGCCAACCGCAAGTTCATCCGCCTCAAGCAACTGCGCGACGGTTGCCAGTCGAAGCGCGTGTGGCCAGCCAAGTGGCGTCGCGCTGTCGGGCGTCCCGTCGTCGAACACCTGTTCGGGCAGGAACGTCGACTCGAGGCAAAGGCTTC
>PUKM01000131.1 GCA_003552325.1 Natrialbaceae archaeon
AACCGACCCAGGTACTCTCCCGCGAGGTTGCCGACGAAGAGGTCACCCTCCCACTCGGGGAAGGCGTCTCCGTCGTAAAACGTCATCCCCGCCGGGGGGAAGCCGCCGGTGTTGCACTCCCAGTAGTAGACGGGGTCGACCACGTCGTCGAGGTCCTGTGGCTCCTCACCGACGGGGTCGTCGGTGTCGTACGTACAGCCGGTGTGTGCGATCGGCCAGCCGTAGTTCCCCCCGGCCTCGAGCACGTTGAGTTCGTCGCCATCCTGTTCGCCGTGTTCGCTCTGCCAGAGGTCGCCCGTTTCAGGGTGAACGGTCATCCCCTGGACGTTCCGATGGCCGTAGGTGAAGATGGCGTCGACCACGTCATCGTCGTCGACGAACGGGTTGTCGTCGGGCACGCTCCCATCCGCCTCGAGGCGAAGCGTCGCGCCGTGTTCACTGTCGGTATCCTGCGAAATGTGGTCCTCGCTGAAGTCCTTCGATTGGCGGTCACCCGTGGTGACGTAGACGAAGCCGTCGTTGTCGAAAATCACCCGAGAGCCGAAGTGTCCCGCCGCGAACTCGTCGCTGTTGTTGTCGATGTAGGGCTCGACAGCGTGCAGTTCTTCGAACCCCTCGAGTGCCGGACCGTCAGGGTCGAACTCGCCACGGCCGAGGCAGGTCGTCGACTCACCCTCGTCGTTCGTGCTGACGTACGTCAGGTAGACCCAGGGCTCGTCGGGATAGTCCGGGTGGAGTTCGACGTCCATCAGTCCCCCCTGGCCGGCACCGTCGACGTCCGGAACGCCGTCGATTTCCTCGAGGTCGCCGGACTCGAGGGTGCCTATTTGCATGGTCCCCCCAAGTTCGGTGATGAGTAACTCCTGTCCTTCGGGGAGAAAGGCGAGACCCCACGGGCTATCGAGCCCCTCGAGCGGGGTCTCGAACTCGAAGCCATCCGCTGGTGGTGGCGGCTCGGCATTGCGGAGCCCCGTGAGGTCCTCGATGGTGTTGAGACAGCCGGCGAAGGCGGTGAGCAGCCCGCCACCGCCGGCGGCGAGCAGTTGTCGTCGCGATGGAGGGGAGGATGTCATTGGGCGGTCACGTCTGAAGAGTCTATGGCCTCAGCCGTCATCATGATTCGGGTCTCGGACACCGTGTAGGGGTTCCGTACCGCTCGGGTGAAGGTGTTTTACCCGTTCCGTTCGTACGCCGGGTATGCACACGCCGACCCAGCGTAACCGGCTCGCCGACGCCGCCAGCCCGTACTTGCGCCAGCACGCCGACAATCCGGTCAACTGGCAGCCCTGGGACGAAGCGGCCCTCGAGACGGCTCGTGAGCACGACGTGCCGATTTTTCTCTCGATCGGGTACTCCGCCTGTCACTGGTGTCACGTCATGGAAGACGAGAGCTTCGCCGACGAGACCGTCGCCGAGCGGTTGAACGAGGGATTCGTTCCGATCAAAGTCGACCGCGAGGAACGCCCGGACGTCGACAGTATCTACATGACGGTCTGTCAACTCGTGACGGGGCGCGGTGGCTGGCCGCTTTCGGCCTGGCTCACCCCGGACGGCCGCCCCTTCTACGTTGGAACTTACTTCCCGAAGGAGCCCCAGCGGGGGATGCCAGGCTTCCTCGATCTCCTCGAGAACATCAGTCACTCCTGGGAAACCGATCGCGAGGAGATGGAAAACCGGGCCGACCAGTGGACGGCTGCGGCGACTGACAGGCTCGAGCGGACGCCGTCGCCACCGGAGTCGATGGACGACCAGGAGGCGGGAGCCCTGCTCGAGGAGGCCGCCAACATGGCGCTTCGTGGTGTCGACGAGCAGTACGGCGGCTGGGGTCCAGACGGGCCGAAGTTCCCCCAGGCGGCCCGACTGCACGTCCTCTTGCGGGCCGCCGACCGAACCGGTCGCCCGGCGTTCCTCGAGGCGGCGACGAACACGCTCGACGCGATGGCTCGAGGCGGCCTCTACGACCACGTTGGCGACGGCTTCCACCGGTACTGTGTCGACCGTGACTGGACCGTCCCCCACTTCGAGAAGATGCTGTACGACAACGCGGCATTGACGCGAGCGTATCTTGCCGGCTATCAGGCCACCGGCAACGAGTCGTATGCCGATGTTGCCCGGCGAACACTCTCGTTCGTCGACCGGGAACTAACTCACGAGGATGGAGGCTTTTTCAGCACCCTCGACGCCCAAAGTGGAACCCCTGACGGGGAACACGAGGAAGGCGCGTTCTACGTCTGGACACCCGACACGATTAGCGAGGCACTCGAGGAAGCCGATGTGGGGGACGTCATCGACCACGAGACGGCCACGCAACTGGTCTGTGACCGATACGGCGTCCGGGAGTCGGGGAATTTCGAGGGCCAGACCGTCCTGACGCTCGCGACCACACGCGAGGACCTGGCCGACCACTCCGACCTCGAGCGAGAGGCTGTGGATCAGCTGCTCGAGGATGCACGCGAGGCGTTGTTCGAGGCACGCGAAACACGGCCACGGCCACGCCGGGACGAAAAGGTTCTGGCGAGCTGGAACGGGCTGATGATCGCGGCGTTCGCGGAGGCGTCGCTCGTGCTCGGCGACGAGCAGTATGGGGAAACCGCAACAGCGGCCCTCGAGTTCGTTCGCGATCACCTTTGGGATGCGGAGTCGAACACGCTCTCACGACGATACGAGGGTGGCGAGGTAGGTATCGACGGCTACCTCGAGGACTACGCGTTCCTCGCTCGAGGGGCACTCACCTGCTACGAGGCGACGGGCGACCTCGAGCCGCTCTCGTTCGCGCTCGACCTCGCGAGTGCCATCGAGGCGGAGTTTTGGGACGCGGAGGCGGAAACGCTCTACTTCACCCCGAAAAGTGGCGAGGACCTCGTGACCCGACCACAGGAACTCACCGACGCCTCGACCCCGTCGTCGTCGGGCGTCGCGGTCGAGGTATTGGCCGCCCTCGATCACCTCGCCGAAAACGCCTTCGGGGAACTCGCCGACGCCGTACTCGAGACGCACCGACCCCGACTGCGGGCCAGCCCGCTCGAGTACACGACGCTCTGTTTGGCGGCCGATACCGCCGAAACCGGCCTTGTCGAGGTGACAGTCGCGGCCGAGACCGTCCCCAGGGAGTGGCGGGAGACACTCGGTCGAACCTACCTGCCCGACAGACTCCTGGCACGGCGGCCACCGACGGCGGCAGGCCTCGAGGGCTGGCTCGAGCGCCTCGAATTATCGGAACCGCCAGCGATTTGGGCGGGCCGAGAAGCCGAAGACGGCGAGCCGACGGTATACGTCTGTCAACACCGGACCTGCTCGCCGCCAGCCCTGGACATCGAGGACGCGCTCGCGTGGCTGCTCGAGGGAGCCTGATCCTCGATCTGATGGATAAGGAGTTCGTGTACGCTCTTCCCGCTATTCCGTCTCGAGCGCGTCCTCGATTTCTTCCGCGAGAGACACCGCCGGTGGGAGCGGTTCGCTTTCGACGAACCGGGCGACTTCGGTGCCGTCGTCGGCTTCGACGACGATCGTTGGGATGTACTCTATCTCGTACTCGTCGACCTTAGGGCCCTGTTTGTCGGTATCGAGCGCGATGTCTTCGATGCGCTCGTCGGGAATCTCCGCGGCCTCGAGTGCGGCCCCGAAATCCGGGAGCAGGGCGCGACAGTCCTTACACCAGTCGCCGCCCCAGATCAGGTAGGTGAGGTCGTCGCGGTGGGCCGCGAGCGTGTCGACGGTGTCTTCGTAGGAGGCGCTGTCCCAGGTCGGGTTCGGTCGCATGGTCTCGAGCGTCATGGCTCCGTGTTACGACGCCACCGGCTTAACCGACGCGTTCGATCCTACATTCTGTCGGCACCTCTTGCTCTGTCGACACGACATCGGGCCACAGGTAAGCACGCTTAAGCGTCGCGACGAAAAGGGTCCCGTATGCACCCACGTGACCTGTCCGACCACGTCGCCTACCAGGCGGGTCGAGGCATCGAGGAAGTTGCCCGCGAACTCGGGCGCGACCCGGCAGAGTTCGTCAAACTCGCCTCGAACGAGAACGCCCTCGGTCCATCGCCCGCCGCGGTCGAGGCCATCGAAGCCGCCGCTCACGGCGTGAGTTCGTACCCGAAAGCAGCCCACGCCGACCTGACCGGTGCGATTGCTGACCGGTGGGACGTCACCGCCTCCCAGGTGTGGCTGGCCAACGGCGGCGATGGCGTCATCGATTATCTCTCGAGAGCCATGCTCGAGCCAGGGGACACGATTCTCGTCCCTTCACCCGGGTTCGCCTACTACGGCATGAGCGCCCGGTTCCATCACGGCGACGTCGCTGAATACCCCCTCGAGCGCGAGGCCGACTTCGCACAGGACGCCGAAACCGTGCTCGAGGCCTACGACGGCGAACGGATGATTTATCTCACCAGTCCGCACAATCCATCGGGATCGACGATCTCGCTCGAGGCGGTCGAACAGATCGCCAGTAAGACCGCAGACGACACGCTCGTCGTCGTCGACGAGGCCTACGGCGAGTTCGCCGAGATCGACAGCGCGCTCACGCTTATCGAGGGTCGGGCTGGCTTCGAGGCCCGTGACGACGTGGCCGTCCTCCGGACGTTCTCGAAAGCGTACGGCCTCGCCGGTCTCCGACTCGGTTACGGCCTGGTTCCGGAGGAGTGGGCTGACGCCTACGCCCGGGTGAACACGCCATTCGCCGCGAGCGAACTCGCCTGCCGGGCAGGATTGGCCGCCCTCGAGGACGAGACACACGTCGAGCGGACGGTCGAGACCGTCGAAGCCGCACGGGAAACCATGACCGAGGCAATCGACGCCCACGTGTGGCCGAGTGCGGGTAACTTCGTCCTCGTCGACGTGGGGGAAGCGACCCCCGTCGCCGAAGCCATGCAAGAGGCGGGCGTGATCGTCCGTGACTGCACCAGCTTCGGCCTCCCAGGGTGCATCCGGATTACCTGTGGAACGGCCACCGAGACCCAGCGCGCCGTCGAGACGCTCAACGAGATCCTCGAGGCCAGATCCGAGGTGGGCACGTCGTGAGAGTCGCGGTGACGGGCACCCCGGGAACCGGCAAAACCACCGCGACGCGGACACTCGAGCAACGGGATGACTTCGATAGTTCCATCGTGCACCTCAACGAGGTCCTCGAGCGCGAAAGGTTCTACACCGACATCGACGACGCTCGTGAGAGCAAGGTCGCCGACCTCGAGGCCCTCGAGGAGTGGCTCGAGTCGGCCCACGGGAACGAGGACGTGGTCGTCGACTCCCATCTCGCACATCACTTTCCAGCCGACCGCGTTGCCGTTCTTCGGTGTGCTCCCAGGGTTCTCGAACGCCGGTTGCTCGAGCGCGGGGAATCCGCGTCGAAAGCTCGCGAAAACGCAGAAAGCGAGGCCCTGGACGTCATCCTCACCGAGGCTGTCGACGCACACGGCCTCGAGTCGGTGTACGAAATCGAGACGACCGACCGCGATCCCGATGCGGTTGCCGACGCTCTCGAGGCGGTCTGTCTGGGTGATCGCGAACCAAGTGCAGGCACCGTCGACTACGTGGGGTATCTCACATGACACTGGATAAGCTCCGTCCGTACGTCTCGCGGTTTCTGGATCCGTTCGTCCACGGCTTCGATAGAATCGGCATGGGGCCGGATGGCGTAAGCGTCATCGCCGGTGTGATGGCCGTGGCCGCCGCGCTCGCGTTCTACCTCGGCGGCGTTGCCGCGCCGGTCTGGTACGCCGTGGCCGCTGGGCTCGTCTTCTTGAACGGCTGGCTCGACGTCGTTGATGGAGCCTTAGCACGCGAGCAAGGTGTCGCTTCGCCGGCAGGTGACCTGCTGGATCACGTCCTCGATCGGTACGCCGACATCGTCATCATTGGCGGCCTCGCTGCCGGTATCGGTGAGTACTGGCTCGGATTCTTGGCCGTGACGGGTGTCGTCATGACGTCCTATCTCGGGACGCAGGCCCAGGCCGTCGGTCTCGATCGCGTCTATGGCGGGCTCGTCGGCAGAGCCGACCGACTGGCCATCATCGGTGTCGTTGGCTTTCTCGCCTACCCGCTCGCCGGGGCGGACGCTGGCGGGTTTGACGCGATCGGCTGGTTGCTCATCTTCCTCGCCGTCGTCGGCCACCTCACTGCACTCCAACGGTTCGTCTACGCCTGGAACGCACTCGAGTGACCTCGCCGCATCTTTTATCACGTGGGACGCGTTAGGGTCGACCATGGTTCAGTGCGAGATGTGTGGCGCCGAGACGTCGTCCCCGAAGACCATCAAAGTCGAGGGTGCGAAGCTGGACGTGTGTTCGAACTGCACGGACTTCGGCACTGAGGTACAAACATCCACCAGCTCGAGCACGTCGACAAAATATTCGACGGGATCGAGCCCGAGCGGTGGCTCATCCGGGGGGTCGACCGCCAGTGGCGGTGGCACTGGTAGTGGCTCCTCGAGTTCCGGTGGCTCCCGGCGACGGGATATGTTCGACGAAATGGATGAGATCGCCACCGATTACGACGAGCAGATCCGTAAAGCCAGAGAAGGTCGCGGTCTCAGTCAGTCGGATTTGGCGAACGAACTCAACGAAAAGGCCAGCCTGATCCGCAAACTCGAGCGCGGAGATACCCTGCCGAGTGATCGTGTCCAACGCAAACTCGAGCGATTCCTCGAGATCGATCTCGGTGGCGGGTCGGGATCACCCGACGATACCGAGTGGGAAGGTGGCTCCTCCTCGGGGAGTTACACGCTCGGTGACGTCGTCAAACGCAAGGATTGAACGCCGTCCTTGCTGCACAAGTTCACAGCCGATCCTGATTCGGCTGCTTTTCAACTCGCGTCGTGTCGTCCTGATTCGACCGTCCACTGTGACGCGTGTATCCGATCAGGCAGTCCGTACTGCCGACTCGAGTTCACCGCGTTCTTCGAGTTCGGCGAGGACGTCAGAGCCGCCGACGAACTCGCCGTCGACGTAGGTCTGTGGAATCGTCTCCCAGCCACTGTGTTCGGAGAGGGCCTCACGGAACTCCGGCAGTGAGTCGAGGACGTCGACGGTTTCGATGTCGTCGCGGTACTGCCCGAGCAGTTCCAGGGCCCGCTGGGAGTACCCACACTGGGGCATAAGTTCGTTGCCCTTCATGAAGAGGGCGACGTCGTTTTCAGCGATGGTTTCGGCAACGATGTCGTCGACTTCGTCCTGCTCGAGGCTGCTGTTTGGTTGAAACGTCATGTAGCGATCTATGGCGGTCACCGTCAAAGGCGTTGCGCCAGCGGGTGGCGACGGAATTGGTCGCTACTGGGGTGTTCGCTTTCGCTCGAGGCCCGTCACTCTTCGGGGCCGACACTGATGACCTGCAACAGCGAGTACACGGGGACGCCCTTGACCTCGTCGACACCCTGTTTGTCGGCGAGCACGACACAGGCGAGGGGTTCACCTCCTTTGTTGCGGACGGCCTCGATCGTCTCGCGCATGGTAGTCCCGCTCGTGATCGTGTCGTCGACGATGTAACACTCCCGGCCCCGAATAGCGGCGAAATTGCGTGAGAACGTTCCCCCGAGGTCGTCGATATCACCCTCTTCCCACTGGTGTTTTGCCGGGGTGTACGTCCCGAGGTCCGTCTCGAGTTCGTGGGCGACGAGGGCAGCAATCGGCCCGCCGGCTTTCTCGATACCGATCGTCAGGTCGACATCCTCACCGTGTTTCGCGAGAAGGTCGGCGAGGGCCTTCGCCACGTAGCCCATGCGTTTCGAGTCCCGGCCGATGGCCGACCAGTCGACGTGGACATCCCCACTCGAAGTCTGCTCGTCACCGCTTCTCGAGGGGGTCGTCGGGGTATCACTCCGTTCGACGAGCCAGGTCGCCGTGTCACGAGAGACGTTCAGTTCGTCCGCGATTTCCCCTTTCGAGAGCCCACGCTCGGCCAGGTCGGCCGCACTGTCGATGAGATCGTCGACGTTTTTCATATACGGTCGAATTCGACCGCCGTTTTTATAGTCGTATCGTCGTCGTCGAAGGCGGCCTCGAAGTCCTCGAGTCCGTAGACGCCGGTCACGAGGTCGTCGGTGAACCACTCGGGGAGCTGACTGAGGGTGTCGATGGCTGATTCGAAGTGCCCTCGATGGGAGTTGACGCTCCCGATCAGGGCCTTGTTGTGCAGGACGAACTCCTCGTGGAGTGCGCCGCCGTCGATCTCGAACGTCCAGCTCGAGGGTACCCCGAGCAAGGCCCCCACGCCGTTTGGAGCGAGGGCCTCGATCGTTTCGAAGGCGTGGGGCGCGTAGCCCGTTGCCTCGTAAATGAAGTCCATCCCTTCGTAGGCGTCTGCAACCTCGGAGACGGGCGTTTTCCGGGAATCGACGTACGTGGCCCCGAGGGCTTCGATGATGTCGATGGTGGGGTCAGGGCGGTCTCGCCGTCCCAGACAGTAGACGCGGTCGAATCCGAGCGTTTCGACGCACATGGCGACGGTCAACAGGCCGAGTGAGCCATTGCCCAGGATCATCGCGGATTCAGGCTGCCAGTCGAACGCCGACCGGCTGGCGAAGGCGTGTTCGACGGCCTTCTCCGAAATGCTGATCGGCTCGACGAGAAAGCCCAGATGGGCGAGATCCGCGGGGATTGGTACCAGAAACTCCGCAGGGCTGGTGAAGTACTCGGCCATGAAGCCGTGGCCGCCGGCAATCCCGCGTTCGACATACTCGCCCTCGGGTGCCATATCGGGATACCCTGTCTCGAAGTACCGGTTCGTCCCGTTCGGCGGGCGTCGAACGGTTGGCACGACAACTTGCCCACTCTCGAGACCGGTGCCGTTCGCGTCTTCGACTACGCCGACGGCTTCGTGACCGAGTACGAGGTGGTCGTCCCCATCGGGAACGCCGCCGTGGCTGCCGGCGATGACCTCGTGGTCGGTGCCGTCGACGCCGACCCGAAGCGTCCGGACCAACGCCTCTCCCGCAGCGGGCTCGGGAACCGGCCGTTCGAGAATCGTCGGTTCACCACCTGGCTCGACTGCAATGGTCTGCATAGTTCGGGGTTGGCTCTCGAGTGCTAAAAGTTTATTCACTCTCGAGTAAAGTAGTTGACTGGCAGTGCGAATGCGAGCATTCTCGACGCCCGAGAGCTATGGCGGCTTCCTGCGATTCGACCGAAGCGACCTCGGCGGCAGCCGGGTCGAACTCCACTTTCAACGAGCACCCTGAGGAAACCGGAAACCCTACCACATCGGCCCGCAGACGACCAGCCATGGAACTTGGCGTAATCGGACTCGGACGGATGGGCCAGATCGTCGTCGACCGCTTGCTCGCCGCTGGACACGACGTCGTCGCGTTCGACCTCGATCCTGACGCCGTCGACGTCGCCGCCGAACGCGGCGCAACGCCGGCTGACTCACTCACGGACTGTTGTGCCCAACTCGGCGAGGAGAAGCGCCTCTGGTTGATGGTGCCTGCCGGCTCACCTGTCGACGCCACCCTCGAGGAACTCGACCCGCATCTGACGAGCGACGACGTCGTCGTCGACGGCGGCAACTCCCATTTCGAGGCGACCGTCGATCGTGCGGCGGCGTGCCCCGCTGCCTACCTCGACTGTGGGACCTCCGGCGGCCCTGCAGGCGCAAAACTCGGTTTCTCACTCATGATCGGCGGTCCAGCGTGGGCCTACGAGGCCCTCGAGCCAGCCTTCGACGCGGTCGCGACGGGTCCAGACGGCCACGCCCACATGGGGGCCTCCGGGTCGGGCCATTACGTCAAAATGGTGCACAACGGCGTCGAGTATGCACTCATGCAAGCCTACGGTGAGGGCTTCGAACTCCTCCACGAGGGTCGCTACGACCTCGATCTCGAGGCCGTCGCCGGCGTCTGGAACAACGGCGCCGTCATCCGGTCGTGGCTCCTCGAGCTGTGCGAAGAGGCGTTCCGCGAGGAGGGAACCGATCTCGGTGACGTGGCCGACCACATCGAGGGCGGGTCTACCGGAACCTGGACCGTCCAGGAAGGGCTCGAACAGGAAGTCCCCTTGCCGTTGATCTACACCGCCCTGGGCGAGCGCTTCGGCTCGCGTACACCAGATCGGTTCTCCCGCCGACTTGCCAACCGCCTGCGGTACGGGTTTGGCCGTCACGAGATCGCACGAAACGACTAACGCTCACTCGTGGCGCTCGAGCGTCGTCACGTCTCGGATTTCGATTCGCGTCCCGCCGTGTTGGCCACGCTGGACCCGCAACGACCAGTCGTGGGCCTCGGCGATCGCTCTGGCGAGTGGCAGTCCGATCCGTCGGTCGCCTCGGTAGTCGTCATCGTCTACTGGCTCGAGGTCCGTTGCCTGTACAGACCGGGGGACTTCGGCTGCATCGTCCATCAGGAAGAATCCGCGTGCATCTGAGCCAGGTTTATCGACACCGAGGAGGCCAACCTGGATCGTCACTGGGTCGTCAGCCCGATTTGCGGCATCGTCGAAGATCGTTTGGAGGAGGTTTTCGAACCGATCTCGATCGGCCCGTAACGTCGCCGCGGTTTCGACGACGACTGCCGGCCGCTCGAGGCGAGACCGGTCGACCGCCGTTTCGATCACCGTCGGAAGATCGATCCGGGTGCGCTGGCCGACTGCCGTCGCATTGCGGGCGAACTCCCGCACGTCGTCGACCAGTTGCTCCGTCCGGTCGAGCGTCGTCGTCACGGTGTCTTCGGCTAGCGGGAACTCCCAGTCACTCTCTTTTCCGTTCCGTTCGTCCTCGAGGGCCGTCGCCACTGCCTCGAGTTGTTCTTTCAGATCTTCCGAAAGCAGTGTTGCCACCGCCTCGAGGCGATCCGTCTGTCGCTCGAGTTCGGTCGTCCGATTCGTCAGGGCCTGCTCGCGAATCGCCCGCTCGAGGGCTGCTCGCGTGTTTTCCACGAGAGTCGAGAGCAACTCGACGTCGGTATCGTCGAAATAATCCGGCCGTTTGGACCCGGTCATGAGCACGCCGTGTGTCCCAATGGGGGCGATCACTTCCGATCGAAGTGGCGTGTCCGGGTTGTAGAGGCCGTCCGTCGCATTGAGGTCGTCGTAGCGTTCGATCTCTCCAGATTCGAAGACATCCCAGACGACTCCCTCACCCGGATAAAACCGTGGCAGCCCGCCGAACTCGTCGTGAGCCCCTGCCGTTCCAGCGATGGGATCGAGGTAGCCACGCTCGTCGTCGAGCAGCCAGATCCCACTGATCGGTAACTCGAGTAACTCGCTGCCAGCGTGGACGGCGATCGCACAGATCTCCTCTGGATCGCTCGATTGTAGCAACCAGCGGGTGATCTCGTGGAGCGACGTGACGACTCGGTCGTACTCGTGTTGCTCGGTGACGTTCCGGATCACGAGTGCGAGATTCGCCGAGCCGTAATCGATCGGGACGATGCGGATCTCTGCGATTCGATTGTTCCCTTCCGCGTTGGTGTAGGGGACTTCGAGGGTTCGCTGTCCACTGGCTCCGACGTCGACGTCGCTCAACCCCTTGCCGACGCGGACGGCATCCTCGGCCGTGACCGCTGCGGCCTCGAGCAACCGTTCGACGTGTTTACCGACGAGGGTCGACGCGTCGATATCGAGTTCCTCCTCGAGGGTCCTGTTGATCGAGAGCAGCCGATTGTTCGCATCGAGCGTCACCACACCGTCCTGGATCGCTTCGACCACCGCCGTGTTCCGTGCCAGCTTTGTCTCGTTTTCCTTGCGATCGGTGATATCCCGCATCTGGACGGTCAATCCCCCCTCCGAGGGCCAGGCCCGAACCCCAAACCAGGTCTCGAGCGGGGTGTGGTAGACTTCGAAGGCGACGGGAACCTGTTCGTCCATCGCTCGATAGAACCCCTCTGGAAACTGGGTCTCCACCGTTTCGGGGAACTCGTCCCACATGACGCGACCGATCAATTCCTGTCGCGACCGCGAGAGAAGGGCCTCGGCTTCCTCGTTGAGGTACGTAAAGCGGAAGTCCGTATCGAGCGCGAAAAACGCGTCCCTGATCCGGTCGATAATCGGCAGCGTCGTGAGTGTCACGGTGGCTCACCCCTCAGTGTACACTCGAGTGACCAGTACCGTCGCTCCCTCAGCTGCGGTCGGGGTGGCTGCTCGAGGAGTCGGGGAGACCTCATCGAATCGTCGTCAGTGGTAGTTACGAAGGATGGTATTTGAGTGTCGCGGCCGATGGCACGGGGCGAGAGGCCGTGATGCGCGCCGGTTTCTTCGGGGTGTTAGCGCCGCTCGAGAACGAACGCCGCCGTCGCGGCGTCGAGGACGGCGGTCCCGACGCTTTTGAGTACGGTGATGTCACCGTCATCAGCCGCGGCTCTCGCCCCCTCGAGACAGCACTCGCCGAATGGCACCGGCTCGAGTGTCGTGTGGTCCCGGAGATCGCCGGTTTCGATCGCCTCCTCGGGGACGTCGGCGTAGACGGTGTGGGCCCGTTCGATCGTGTGGTCGTCGAGTTCACGCATCGTCGCGGTGTACGCACCGATGGCGATAACCAGCGTCCCTGGGTTCAGGTCACGGCCGTCGAACACAGGCTCCGTGGCCGTTGTCGCGGTGACGACCACGGTCGCCCCTTCGAGGGCCGCCTGTGGACTCGAGACGGCCGACACGGGGGGGTCGAGCTGCCCATCGAGCTCTTGGGCACACCGCTCACGGGAGTCACTCGGAGCATAAATCGAGACTGACTCGAGGTCGGTCGCGGCGTCGATCGCCCGTGTTTGCCATCGGGCCTGCGTTCCGGCACCGAAAACGGCGAGACTGACCGGGTCGGAAGCCAATTTCTGTGCGCCAAGGCCGCCGATACACCCCGTTCGGGCGTTCGTGATCGCCGTTGCCGCGAGCAAGGCGCGCGCCTGCCCGTCGTCAGCGTCGTGAACCAGGATCTGGGCCGAGACTGTGGGAAGGTTCTTCGCAGCGTTGCCCTCGAACACGGTCGCCAGCTTGGTCACCGCGTAGGGGGAACCGTAGATGTACGCAGGCATACAAAGTCCGGTCCCCGTTGGCTCCATCGGCGTTGGCTCCCGGCCGACGCCGATTGGGTAATGTGGCCGCGGCGGGCGTTCGACCCGTCCCTCGTGTTGGGCGATGAACGCGTCCTCGATGACCGGCAACAGCGCCTCGAGGTCCAGTACCGACATTACGGCGTCCTCGTCGTAATAGTCCACCATAGGCAGGTGTTTGAGGCCCAGCTATTTGACAGGGATGCGTCTCACCTGGGTCAGCGACGCCGTCGTCTCTCGCTACTCTTGACGAACTGCCACCGCTCGCCGATACGAATTGGCTCGAGAGTCGTGTGGATCGGTCCCAGACATCCGACACGGTTTTGCTCCGCCGGAAAGAACCGTCGGCCAATGCTCGACCGGACGACCCTGCGAGACGATCCCGACGCAGTTCGCGAGGCCCTGGAAAACCGGGGGGCCGACGCCGACCTCGAGGGATATCTCGCGGCCGACGAGGAGTGGCGGGAGTTGAAAGCACGCGGCGACGACCTGCGCCACCAGCGCAACGAGGTAAGCTCGACCATCGGCGAACTCAAACAGGCCGGCGAGGACGACGCCGCCCAGGAAGCCATCGAGGAGTCCCAGGAGCTGAAAGCCGAGATCGAAGCCGTCGAGAGCCGTGCCGCCGAACTCGAGGCCGAACTCGAGGCGCTGATGCTCGAGTTCCCACAGGTCCCCGACGAGAGCGTCCCCGTTGGCGAGGACGAGACGGACAACGTCGAACACCGTCGCTGGGGGTTCGACGACCTGCGAGCCCTCCCCGAGGAGATCGTTCCCCACTACGAGCTGGGCGAGGACCTCGACGTCATCGACGAAGCTCGCGGGGCGAAAACGACGGGGTCGGGCTTTTACTTCATGAAAGGCGATGGGGCCCGCCTCGAGCACGCCCTGATCCAGTTCATGCTGGACGTCCATCGCGAGCAAGGATACGTGGATCTCTTGCCACCGGTCCCGGTCACCAGCACCTCGATGGAGGGGACGGGCCAACTTCCCAAGTTCGCCGACGACGCCTACCGCATCGGGGGAAGCAACGCTGATCCATACGACGAGGAGGACCTCTGGCTCTGCCCGACAGCCGAGGTCCCGGTGACGAACATGTACGCCGACGAAATCCTCCTCGACGACGACCTCCCGCTGAAACACCAGGCGTATACGCCGAACTTCCGTCGGGAGGCAGGCGAACACGGGACCGAAACGCGGGGCATCGTCCGGGTCCACCAGTTCAACAAAGTCGAACTCGTCAACTTCGTCGAGCCCGAGACGAGCTTTGACCGCCTCGAGGACCTGGTCGACGAAGCCGAGGAGGTCCTTCGACGGCTCGGTCTCCCCTACCGAATCCTCGAACTCTGCACCGGTGATCTGACGTTCGCCAGCGCGAAGACCTACGACATCGAGGTCTGGGCACCTGCCGACGATATGGACGACGGGCCAGATCGCGGCGGGCGCTGGCTCGAGGTCTCGAGTGCGTCGAATTTCAAGGCCTTCCAGGCCCGACGGGCTGGCCTTCGCTACCGACCCGAACGGCACGGCTCGGCCGAGTACCTCCACACGCTCAACGCCTCCGGGCTGGCGCTGCCCCGCGTCGTGGTCGCGATACTCGAGTACTACCAGAACCCCGACGGTACGGTGACGATTCCCGAGGCGTTGCGACCGTACATGGGCGGCCAGGAGGTTATCGAAGGTCACGAAAAGGTCGGCGAGAGTGCCCTCGGTGCGGGCGAACGCGAGTGACTGGACGGCAACAACACACTGAAACTCGTATTTCAGTTTGCTGAAGACTTATTTTTCCCTGGAGGCGAGTGGCCATATGCAGAGACGTGCCCTCCTCCTTGCAGCCGCCTCGAGCACCGCCGTCACCATCGGCGGCTGCTTGGCTGACGAGACACCGTCGGACGACACCTCGAGCGACGCTGAAACAGATGGGGCGAACGATACTAGTGAAAACGAATCCGAGAACGACAGTAAACAGAGCGACGACAGGTCTGACCGCCAGGAGCCACCTTACGAGGAGTGTGACCGAAAACTTATCTGGTACTCGGGACTTCCCGACCCTATCGCCGCCGAGGTCGACGAAGCATTCGCCGACGGAACGTACGAAACCACCGACGACCTCTATTACGACCAGGCCGTCGACGTAGAGAACTCCTGGCTCGAGAAAGACGATGCCTACTACCGTGGCGATGTCGGCCTTGGTGATCAAGCAGAGACGAGTGCAGTCCTCCAATTCGAGCCCGATACCCCGAAAAAATCCACCGACCAGCAACTCACGATACGCAATCACACCGACGAGGAGCGTGACCTGACCGTCACCGTCGTCGACAGCGAAGGCGAAACCCGTCTCGAGGAATCAATCGAGAGCCTCGACACCGACGCCACTGAGTCGTTCTCAGTGGCCCGCGCGTATGGCGACTACGAGGTGACCGTCGAGCGGGACGATGAGGCCAGCCATACCCAGACGTGGACCATCAGGTACACCGAATTCGATGCCATGGCCACACTCGATGCAGACGGACTCGAGGTGCACGCCGAGAGTGTGATGGATCCGCCGCCGTGTCCGTGGGAGTGACCTCGGCGAGGCTGCGATTCACATGACGCTAGTCGCTATCGAACCACTTGCACATGTGCAACACGTCGAAAGGGGCTTCCTCGAGCGTTCGGACTCGCGTTGACTCGTAGCCCCGGCGATGGTACAGATCGGGGAGGAAGGGGTGGCCGTCGAACGTGCGAAGTCACAGCCGGTCGGACCCCTCCCGCTGGGCGACGCCCTCGACGTGTTTGATCAGGGTGTCGGCCACGCCACGCCCCCTCGCCCGTGGCGGGACGGCGAGGCGACCGAATTCCGGGGCGTCACGGTCGTAGTACCCCTGCGTACGGTACCGAATCGCCCCGACGATGACGCCCGACTCGACGGCGACGTACGGCCGGGCGTCACGAATCCAGCCCTCGAGGTCGGCCCGTGTCGCCTCGGCGGCACGCGAAGGAAACCCGAGTTCGACGTTCATCGCGTACGCCTCTCGGTACAGGATCGCGAGGGTTGGCGCGTCAGCGAGTTTCGCGGGCCGGATCGAGACGTCGAGTTCCTCAGTCACACCTGTGTGCGCACGCTCGAGGCAAATCACTGTACCGAAGACGGAAAGATGTTCACAGGCGTCCGCCCGTAACAACGGTTCGACAGCCACGCACCTGCCATCACTTTTCTGGCGGACCAGATACCTTACTCGAGTAACGACTCGCCGGTCATTTCGGGGGGCACATCGAGGCCGATGCACTCGAGCAGCGTCGGCGCGATATCAGCGAGTGTCCCGCCGTCACGGACACGTGGCACGTCCCCACCCGTTAGCGACGAGCCCGTCCCCGCCGGCGGGACGTACAGGAACGGCACCTCGTTGTACGTGTGGGCCGTGTGTGGCCGTTCTTCGGTGCCCATATCGTCGGCGTTGCCGTGATCGGCCGTCACGAACACGTGGGCGTCCTGTGCCTCGATAGCCTCGAGCAGGCGTCCCAACTGCGTGTCGACGGCTTCGACGGCCGTGATCGTGGCCTCGTAGTCCCCGGTGTGGCCGACCATGTCGGGGTTCGCGTAGTTGCACACGAGGACGTCCGGGCTGTCGCGCTCGATGATCCCGATGGCGACGTCAGTCAGTTCCGGCGCGCTCATCTCCGGTTGTAAGTCGTAGGTCGGAACGTCGGGACTCTCGACGATCCGCCGGTGTTCGCCCTCGAACTCGACTTCGCGACCGCCGTTGAGGAAGTAGGTGACGTGGGGGTATTTTTCGGATTCCGCGATTCGAAGTTGGGTTTTCCCCGCGTCGGCGAGCACCTCACCGAGGACCTGTCGTGGTTGGTTCGGTGGGTAGGCAATCGGGAGGTCTAACGTCTTGTCGTACTGCGTGAGCATCACGATCTCGGCGTCGGGCGGGTCAGTCTCGAACGACCACTCGGGTCGAATATCGCCGAGCATCCGCGTCAACTGCCGTGCGCGATCCGACCGGAAGTTGAACCAGACGACCGCGTCGCCGTCCTCGAGGGAAGCCCCACCTTCGATGAGCGTCGGATCGACGAACTCGTCGGTCTCGCCGCGTTCGTACGACTGCCTGACGGCGTCGACCGCTGAGTTGGCTTCGAACGGGGCCTCGCGATTGACGATTGCGTCGTAGGCTCGTTTCGTTCGCTCCCAGTTCTGATCGCGGTCCATCGCATCGTACCGGCCCGTGACGGTGGCGACGTGACCCGTGCCTGCCTCCTCGATCACTTCCTCGAGCGTCTCGAGGTAGCTCTCGCCCCCGTGTGGAGACGTGTCCCGTCCGTCGGTAAAGGCGTGGGTCACCGCCTCGACGTCACGTTCGGCAGCCATCCGGATCAGGGCGTGGAGGTGTTCGTGATCCGCGTGGACCCCGCCGTCGCTCACCAGTCCGAGGAAGTGCACGCGCCCGTCGTGCTCGAGGGCGTGATCAAAGGCCCGGTTGATCGCGTCGTTCGTCCGGAACGTGCCGTCGGCGACGGAGTCAGCGATGCGCGTGTACTCCTGCATGACCACCCGGCCCGCACCGATGTTGAGGTGGCCGACCTCGCTGTTGCCCATCTGTCCATCGGGGAGGCCAACGCGTCGGCCGGCGACCTCGAGGCGACCGGCAGGGCCGGTCTCGGTCAATCGATCGACGACTGTCGTCTCGGCCGCTTCGACGGCGTTCCGTCCCCCGTCGTCATTGCCAAGGCCCCAGCCATCGAGAATAATGAGTGCCGCGTCCATGGTGAGGAGATTCGCTCCCGGCCGTAATTAGCTATCGTTCGGTGGAAATCATTGCCGCGCCTCGAGCGAGCCGCTGCCCACAGGCTGGCGCCGGCTGGTCACTCGAACGAAATCTCCGCAGCCTCGAGTACCTCGCCAAACAACCAGCCGGCGTGCTCGAGGGCGTACTCGTGGTGGGCATCCTCGAGTGCGCCGATGCAGTCCGTGACCATGAGCGGGCGATAATCACGAAGGCCCGCACTGCCGCCTGTGTGGAGCACACAGACGTTCGCGAGGGTGCCACAGAGGACCAGGTCTTTGATGCCACGGGCACTGAGCCAGCCGTCGAGTTGGGTTTCGTGGAAGGCATCGTAGGTGTGTTTCTCGAGGACGAGATCGTCCTCCCGAACCTCGAGTTCGTCGACCAGTTCGGCCTCCCAGGAGCCCTCGAGGACGTGTTCGCCCCAGCGGTCGAACTCGTCGTAGTAATGGGTGTCGGCGAACTGTTCGGGTGGGTGGACGTCGCGGGTGTAGACAACGCGGACGCCGCCGTCGCGAGCCCGTTCGACCAGGTCGACGATGGGGTCGATTACCGCCTCACTCCCCGGCGCATAGAGCGATCCATCCGGGTGACAGAAGCCGTTTTGCATGTCCACGACGACGAGTGCCGTTCGCGCTGCCTCGAGTTGCATACGTGAATCAACGCAGTCAGGATAGTAAAATCGGACGCTCTTCCTTACTCGAGCACGCGGTCGCCGATCGTGTTCCGAAGAATTTCGCTGGTCCCCTCGTAAATCTCGTTGAGTTTGGCGTCCCGGTAGAACCGCTCGGCGGGGAAGTCCTTGGTGTAGCCGTAACCGCCGTGGATCTGGATCCCTTCATTGGCGACCTCGCGTGAGACCTCACTGGCGTAGAGTTTCGCCTGTGCAGCCTCGGTGATGAAATCTTCGCCCCGCATCTTCTTATCCGCCGCGTCGTGCATGAGGAGTTTCGCGGCCCGGATCTGGGTATGCATGTCCGCGAGTTTGTGTTTGATCGACTGGAACTCCCCGATCGGCTGGCCGAACTGCTCGCGCTCACCGGCGTAGTCGCGAGCTTCCTCGAACGCCGCTCGAGCGATGCCGACGCCACGGGCCGCGATGGAGATCCGGCCGCCGTTGAGGGTCTTCAACGCCTGGATGAAGCCATCGCCTTCATCGCCGAGTAGCCGGTCAGCCGGGAGGCGCAGGTCGTCGAATCGGAGTTCGGCCGTCGGACAGCCTTTGTCGCCGAGTTTCTCCTCCGTGCCTTCGACGAAGAACCCATCGTCTTCCTCCGGCCGGACGATGAACGACGAGATGCCGCGGTTGCCGGCGTCGGGGTCAGTTTTGGCGAAGAGAACGACAGTATCGGCGACCGAGCCGTTGGAGATCCAGAGTTTCCCGCCATTGACGACGTATTCGTCGCCTGCCCGCTCTGCAGTCGTCACCATCGAGGGGACGTCACTGCCAGCCCCGGCTTCGGAGAGGGCGAACGCACCGATATCGGTCCCTTCGGCGAGTGGGGTCAGGAACTCCTGTTTCTGGTCTTCGCTCCCGAATGCGTAGATCATGTTGCCTGCCAGGGAGATGTGCGCGGCGACGATGGTCCCGACGCCACCCGAACCCCGTGAAATTTCCTCGATACCGATCGCATACGAGTGATAATCGAGGCCCGCACCACCGTACTCCTCGGGGAACGGCATTCCCAACAGACCCAACTCCGCCATCTCAGCGATCAACTCCTGGGGGAACTCGTCATCGTGGTCGATTTCACTCGCAATGGGGACGATTTCCTCGTCGACGAACGTCGCCACCATATCCCGGATCTGTTGTTGCTCCGGTGAGAGACTGAAGTCCATACGTAAACGTACGCTGGCAGGTTCTTTATCATTGTTATACGCTATTGGCATCGCCCTCACGAGTGGGGCCCCGAAACAAGGCATATGTCGATTATATGATATAGGTCGACGACGCCATTTAGGCCCGATCAGGGATATCGACCGCGACCGCGGTGTTTTTCCGGAATGACCACCAATACTCCCCACTAGATGACGACGGGCTATCCCTCTCAAGTAACTGACGCCGACCTCGAGTGGTGTTATGAGGCCGTTCACGGCGTCTCGCGCACCTTCTCGATCACGATCGATCGGCTCGAGGAGCCGATGGCGCGACAGATTTGCCTCGGCTATCTTCTTTGTCGGATCGCGGACACAATTGAAGATGCCGGCCACATCCCCCCTGATATCCAGACCGAACTGCTCGAGTCCTACGACGACGTGCTCGACCCGGACGTCGCGTACGACGCAGAGGCGTTTCTGACCGACGTCGAACCGTGGATTCCCGACGAGGAGTCGGCCGACTGGAACGTCGTTGCCCACACGCCACGGGTGGTCAACACATTCGAGTCACTCGAGGACGAACCACGCGAGATCATGCGTGACCCCGTCCGCGAACTGGTTGGCGGGATGGCGATGTTCACCTCCCGGTACGCCGACGAAGGTGGTCTCCGGCTCCAGACGCTCGAGGAACTCGAGGAGTACTGTTGGTACGCTGCGGGAACCGTTGGGACGCTTATCACGGGTCTGGTCTCCCGTGGGACCTCCCCCGAACGGGCCGAAATCCTCCGTGAGAACGCCCGTTCGTTCGCGTTACTCCTCCAGCTCGTCAACATCGCGAAAGACGTCGAGACGGATTACCACGAGGAGAACAACGTTTATCTGCCCGCCGAGTGGCTCGAAGAAGAGGACGTCGCCCTCGATTCGGTCACGGACGAGGCTCACCACACCGGGGTGACGAACGTGATCCGACGGGTCACCGGCCGGGCGGAGAACTACCTCGACGACGCCCACCGCTATCTCGAGGTTCTGCCCGAACGCAACGGGAACACCCTCTCGGCGTGGGCGATCCCATACCTACTCGCTGTCGGCACCCTCCGCGAACTCCGTGAGCGCCCGGAGGACGTCGTCCGAGAGGGAGACGTCAAGATCTCACGTGCAGAGGTGTTCGCCGTGCTCCAGCAGTTCGAGCAAGATGTCTCGAGAGCGGCACTTGAGGAGTTGCGTGCGGAGATGACTGAGAAGCCGCTCCACCAGTGATCGCGCAACCGGTACGTCGATAGTCCGCTGATCCGTTTTTCCTGCAATCTGCTCGGGTGAGCCGGACCTATAATACCAACTGAAAGGTTCACACACTGATCGCCGATACGTCTGGCGATCAGGTGTGCAATGACTTGCAGTGGCTACTCTATTGTGCACACGACTCGGGGACCTCACGACATCACAGCCATAGACAGGGTTGTCACTCACAAGGGGAAAAACGGTGAGAGAGAAAGATCAGTTGTCGCCGGCTTTCGACTGCCAGCCGTACGAGCGGCGTTTGGCGGACTTGCCAAACCCACAGGACGAACAGACGCCCTTTCTCGAGTGGTAGGATTTCTCACCGCAGCGTCGACATTTGACGTGCGTCGTCTTGTTCTTCTTTCCTTGGCTTGGGGTTCCTGCGCCAGTCATGGAGTGATCGAAACGACGTTATCGCCGCGTATAATGGTTGTGTCTTCGACCGAGGCGGTCGTGTCATCGTCACTCACACTCCCCGTGGCCGCCGAAAGCGCGACGTCCTCGAGGACGAGATTCATGTGTTGATCGTAGCCGGCGAGGTCGCCCACGTACGCTTCACCGCTTTTGAGTCGAACGCGAACCCGGTCGCCGAGTGCTGCCTCGAGTACGTCCAACGGTCGTCCACTCATATACGAGAAGGCAGGTGTCGGACACTTAATCGTACCGGTCCGAGTTACCAACGGGCTTCTGATACCGTTGGCTGTAACTGTGTAACGACTCTCGCCACCCGGGTAGGCGAGAAGCTTGAACGACGTACAGCCGACAGTATGAGACCACGGAATAACTGAGTACATAAAGAAACAATAGCTTTATATCTGCCAATTAATTTGTGAGTGGCTCATCGACGAGTGACAATTTGATCTTGGCACTACTGAAACCAAGTGCCGGGGTGCCTCTGACACTCACCTCCAGTGGTGTGGTGTGTTGCCCGGACATCCCTGCTGGAGTATCGTCACTAACGGTGTGACGACCCCGGAATTTTGCCGTGGAAAACAGTCTGCATACGCCACCGTGAATCCGGCTCCCCTCCGTAGCGGGCGGTATTTCACCACCCGTGTTTCGGAGAAGGATGGACTGGGGGACCTGGCAAGACTGCACTCCGTAGAGAAATCAAGACACACTGCAGGTCTCGATGATCTCGGTTCGATGACTATGCTATCATTTTTCAAATACCCCCTCGATAAGCGCCCATGGGACGAGCCACTGCACTGGCCGATCGCATCGTCGCAATCTCCGAGTCGCTGGTCAGTGCTCGTATACTGGGGCTCGCGGGAGCGACATTTATACTCTTCCTCGCGGTGATCCTTCCGGAAGAAGCTAGCAGAAACGCGGCCTATTTCGGTGATAACCCCACCCCGGATGGTTCGTTCATCTATTCCGCGTCGGACCTCTACGACATGGCGAGTGCCTATGGAGAAGATGGGAGGCGATATTATATCCGCTCACGGTTCACCTTCGACATCGTTTGGCCGCTTGCCTACGGCTGGTTTCTCTGGGCGGGCATCACGTATTTCGGGCAGTCAGTCGCGAATCCGAAGGCCAGCTACGTGGTGATGCTCCCGATGCTGGCCGTCCTCCTCGATTTCATGGAGAACACCGCAGCGTCGCTGGTGATGTTTTTCTATCCAGCACAGCTACCGGTGGTTCCACACCTGGCCCCAGCGTTCACCTTTGGAAAGTGGGTCCTCATCGGGCTGAGCTTTATGACGTTTGGACTGTTCGGGTTCGTGTGGCTCGGCAGGCGAATACAGCAACACCGTTCGTAAGTCACTCCCAACACGACGACTGCTATCCGATTGCTCGAGGCTACCCACCAGGCACGTTGTAATACGATCTGCTCTGAAACACCGATACTCTCGAGCACCCCCGGTTACGACTCGAGCGCCTGTTGGGTGCGTGCGTGGCGGGTTCGAAACATCTCTTCGAAGCCGACGCCTGAAAACGGGGTCACTGCCTCTCCGAGGACCCCGAATGGGAGTTCGTACTCGAGGTGGTCTCGGACGATGGTTTCCTCACCATCGGCGAAGAACTGGTGGGTGTGGACCCAGGTGTCGAACGGGCCGTGAATCATCTCGTCGATGAAATAGGCGACTCCGGGTTCCTGTTCGCGTTCGACGATCAGGGAGGTCCAGTGTTGTCGCGGGCCCACCCCGAACGGCCCCATCGAGAGGTCGATCTCCGAGCCAGCCTCGAGGACGTCAGGGTTCCGTTCCCCATCCGGCCCGATGACGGCTTCGACGCGGAGCCCCATCCAATCAGGGGTGAGCTCCTCGAGGCCGGAGACGTGTGAGTGAAAGTCCCAGACCTCCTCGAGTGGTGCGCGAACCCGGGTTTCCCGTTCGTAGGTTGCCATAACCCACACTAGGCGCTCACCCGTCAAAACAGTTGGACCTACCAACGTCGACGGACGTGCGGTCGAGAATCGAACGTGTGCTGTCCCGACTGCTGGATAAGAACAGGAAAGACGACCGTCAGAACCGATTTGCACCGAAGATTACTTCAATCGCTCTTGCAGAAACGAGGGATGGGCTTCCGTGACGCCGTCGATCTCGAGGATCTCGTTTGCGATAATCTCTCCCAGGGAGTCACCGTCAGCGGCCCGGATTTCGGCCATCAACGTGTGATCGCCACTCGAGCTGTAGAGGGCTTCGATCTCATCGAGGGATTTGAGCGTGCGGGTGGCTTCGACGTAGCGCTCGCTGGCGACCTCGATGCCGACGAGGGCGATGGTCTGACTCGAGAGTTTCTTCGGATCGACGTCGGCGGAGTAGCCAACGATCACGCCGTCTTCTTCCATTTGGCTAATGTATTTTCGAACCGTTGGCTTCGATACGTCTGCCTGGGCGGCGATCTCGGCGTAGGATGCCTGGGCGTCTTCCTCGAGAACTGAGAGAATACGATCTTCAGTCGGACGGGTGCTCATACTATATCATTTGCTCCGACGGGAAAATATCTTTTGTATCCGAAAAGGGTCCGTTGGTTGTGGGGAACGGATCGCTTTTCGGTCCACGAAGGACACGAAGAGACCATCATCAGCACCAGAGCAACCCAGTAGCTCCACGCGTCATCGACGACCCCACTCAGTCGGTACACGTGCTCCGCTTGCAGTGAGTCCGTCGTCTCTCTACTGGAGCAGCGGGGTTGCCATTTGTCCCCAAAGACCGAAATATCGAGATGACCTTCGTATCGGTATGCCATTCGATGTGAAAGAAACCGACCTCCCTGGCGTTGGGAAAAAGTTCGAGATGTTTATCGATGAAATACGGAGTGTGAGTGTGCTTATCGAAACGTCCGGCAAGCGGAGAGTCTTTTATCGGGAGGACCCAGCCGAGGATTACGACGAACAGTTGGAGTTGACCGATTCACAGGCTCGGACGTTAGGCCTCTTCCTCGTCGGTGCATACTATCAGCCCGTTGCCGGACAGATATCCGAAGAAACGACGGACGGAGAGTTCATCAAGTGGTACTCTGTCACAGAGGGCTCGGGACTTGCGGGCGTTCGGGAAGACGAGGTCGTGATAGAAGCCAAGACCGAGACGACACTCCTTGGACTGGAGCGAGACGGCGAAGTCAGATCGGTAATCGAAGATAACGTTGTCTTCGACGTTGGCGATCGTTTGATCGTTATCGGGACCGCCGGTGCACACGACCAACTTGGGGACCTGCTAGCAAGCATTTGACCGTACCGGAGACTCTCTTCCGATGGTGTTGCTAGCCGCCGATTTTCGGAAAAACGCGTCCATCAGCGGGCAGGGCCGATTGGAGGCCGGTCACGGTTGGACGGATGAAAGACAGACAGGGCATCGTCCGTAGAGGGCCCCCTCTAATCCATACGCGGCTGGTGGCGTTGGCCACTCAATACCCGAGTTCCGACAGCGTCGCCTCGAGTGGCTCGAGATACGCTGTCCCGAACAGAGAGACGTGGACCAACAGCGGGTAGAGCCGATAGACGTACCGACGCTGACTCCAGAAGCCGGTTCGAAGCGGTCGATGCTCGGTATAGCGGTCGAAAAAGGCCTCACCGAAGGTGTCCGTCCAGTCGATGTACGCGAGTTCGACCTCCGGATCGGCGTAGTAGGTTGCGGGGTCCAGAAACCCCGTCACCACGCCGTCTGTCGAGAGGACGTTCGTTCGCCAGACGTCGCCGTGAATCAGTGCGGGACTTGTCCCGTCCTCGAGCAGGTGCTCGAGGTCAGCCGCGACGGCTTGGACGCGGTCGAACAGCGGGTGCGGGAGCGATCCTGTTTCGGGTGTCGATGTATCCCCATCAAGCGGCGAGGGTGTCGAGAGTGCGAGGCGGGCGGCGTGCTCGAGTCGGT
>PUKM01000225.1 GCA_003552325.1 Natrialbaceae archaeon
CCCAACTCGAGCGACTGCCCGGATTCCTCGAGACACGTCGTGAAAACGCCGACATGCTCACTCGAGGCCTCCGCGATCACGACGTCGATGTCGCTGTGCCCGTCGAACCTGCCCACGTCGAACACGCCTATCATCAGTACACGATCCGGGCGCGTGACCGCGACCATCGTGACGGACTCCGCGACTGGCTCGCCGACCACGATATCGGCGTTGGCGTCTACTATCCACGCTGTATTCACCAACAGCCAGCCTACGCCGGGAGCGTGACCACCGGCGACCTCTCTGCAGCCGAAGCCGCCGCAGCAACCGTCCTTTCGATCCCGGTCCATCCAGGTGTGACGCCAACTGACTGCGCGCGGATCACGGAGGTGTGTGCCCAATATGGCGCGTGAATCATCGATCGACGTCGGTGTCGTCGGCGTCGGCACTATGGGACAACACCACGCACGCGTGTACGGACAACTCGAGGGAGCCAACCTGGTTGGCGTCTACGATCTCGACGCCGAGCGGGCCCAACAGGTCGCGAGACGGTACGGCGGGGATGCGACAGACCTCGGCACCTTGCTCGATAGCGTCGATGCCGTCTCCATCGCCGTCCCGACGCGGTTTCACTACGACGTTGCCACGAGCTGTCTGGAGGCCGGAGTCGCCACGCTGATCGAAAAGCCCGTCGTCAGACGCCTCGAGAACGGTAAACGTCTTGAGGCACTTGCCAGGGAGGCCGGCGTTCCAGTACAGGTGGGGCACATCGAACGGTTTAATCCAGCCGTCTCGGTACTCGAGTCGGTCGTCGACGACCTCGACATCATTGGGGTCAAAGCCGAACGGCTCGGTCCACCGCCGAAACGCCCCATCGACGACAACGCTGTCCTGGATCTGATGATTCACGATATCGATATTGTGCTCTCGTTACTCGATGATATCCCAACACAGGTCCAGAGCGCAGGCGTACAGGGGAACACACACGCGACGGCCCTCCTCGAGTTCGAGGGAGGCCCCCTCGCCTCACTGACTGCCAGTCGGCTCACCCAGCGGAAAGTGAGACGTCTCGAAATCACGGCAAAAAACTGTCTCGTCGAACTCGACTACCTCGATCAAACCGTCGAGATCCATCGTCGATCGGTGCCGGAGTATATCGAATCGAACGGCGGTGTACAGTTCACCCACGAAAGCATCATCGAACAGCCACACGTGCCGACGGCCGAACCACTGAAACGCCAGCTCGAGGCGTTCCTCGAGTCGGTGCGGGCGGACGCTATCCCCCCGGTGACGATCGACGATGGGCTCCGAGCCCTCGAGTTGGCGACACGAATCGATCGACAGGACCACCAGGCGACGACCGCACTCGAGGCGATCAATGACTGAAACGATCCCCGAACTGGATGCCAACGTACCGGTCCCGGTCTACGACCGCACCGACAGTGAGAGACGAGAGTTGGCAGCCGCCTTAGAGCATGAAGCCGTCCCCGTAACGGTGTACGGGCTGGGAAAAATGGGACTTCCGCTTGCTGCGGTGTTCGCCAATCGGGTCGGCCCCGTCGTCGGGGTCGATATCGACGCCCAGGTGGTCGAATCGGTCAACGAGGGGATCTCTCACGTCGCTCGAGAGCCGGGCCTCGACGAACTCGTGGCGCAAACGGTCGCCGACGACCGGCTGCACGCGACCGACACGCCTGCCGTCGGTGTCGAGCACGGCCGGGTCCACGTCATCATCGTCCCGACACCCATTACCGACGAGCACGAACCCGATCTGTCCGCACTCGAGGCCGTCGTCGACGCGATCAGTACTGGCCTCGATCCGGGTGATTTCGTCGTCATCGAGTGTACGGTCCCACCCCGAACGACCGCCGATCTCGTTCACCCTCGACTCGTTGCCCGATCCGGGCTGGATGACGCCGCCTTCGGGCTCGCTTTCTGTCCCGAACGCACCTCGAGCGGGCGTGCGCTTGCGGATATCCGTGGTGCCTATCCGAAGGTCGTCGGTGGCATCAACGACCACAGCACGGCTGTCGCTCAAACGCTCTACGAGTCGATCAACGACAAGGGCGTGATTCCCGTAGCCGACGCGACGACCGCCGAGGCGGTCAAAGTGTTCGAGGGGCTGTACCGGGACGTGAACATCGCACTGGCGAACGAACTCGCCACGCTCGCTGACGCGTTCGAGATCGACGTCAGGGACGCGATCGATGTCGCGAACACCCAGCCGTTCTGTGACATCCACGATCCGGGTCCCGGCGTCGGTGGCCACTGCATCCCCTTCTATCCGTACTTCGTGATCGACGCCGTCAACACCCCGACTCCCCTCCTCGAGACGGCACGGGCGGTCAACGACGCAATGCCCGAACACACCGTCGAGTTACTCGCGGACGCGCTCGACCGGACCAACACGTCACTCGAGGACGCCCACGTGCTCCTCCTTGGGGTCACCTATCGTCCGGGTGTCGAAGAGATTCGAGCCGCCCCAGCCCTCGACATCGCCGCCGAGCTCGCGGCTCGTGGTGCACGTGTCAGCGCTGTCGATCCGATGCTCGAGACGGTTTTTGATGAGGATCTGGAACTGCTCTCACTCGAGGAGAGTTACGAGCGGTCGTTCGACGGTACTGTTCTCGTGACACCACACGAAGAGTTCGAGGACGTCAGCTGGGATCGCCTCGAGACGCCAGTCGTCATCGACGGCCGCGATACGCTCGAGGACGCGACCCTCCCACAGCAGGTTCACACACTCGGGGCTGGCGGTGATCGCGATGTATAAACGCCACACGGTCGGCGTCGTCGTCCCTGCCTACAATGAGGAACCGTTCATCGAATCGGTGCTCGAGACGATTCCCGACTACGTCGACCGGGTGTACGTCGTCGACGACGGGTCGACGGATGACACCTGGGGTGCGATTCACCGGGCCCTCGAGACCGTCGCCGAGACCGCTAGCCACCACCCATCGGCGAGGACGACGACTGACGGTGGGGCCGGCCGAACGGCACTCTCGACTGGGCCTGACACCGCCTTTGACCGCCGCATTGTCCCCATCAGACATGCCGAAAATCGGGGCGTCGGCGGCGCGATCAAAACCGGGTACATGCACGCTCTCGAGGACGGCATCGACGTGACCGCGGTGATGGGCGGAGACGGCCAGATGGACCCCGAGTTTCTCCCACGGCTGCTCGACCCGATCGTCGACGGCACCGTCGACTACACCAAAGGCAATCGGTTACTCCACCGAACCTACCGCGAGGGGATGCCCCCATGGCGATTCTTCGGGAACTCCATCCTGACGTTCCTCACGAAGATTGCCTCTGGCTACTGGAAGATGATGGACCCACAGAACGGTTACACCGCCATCTCCGGACAGGCCCTCCAGAGTATCGACCTCGAGGGCCTCTACGAGTATTACGGCTACTGTAACGACTTGCTGGTCAAACTCAACGCGAGCGGGATGCGCGTCGGCGACGTCGCGATCCCCGCCCAGTATGGCGAGGAGAACTCGAGTATCGAGTATCCGACCTACATCCGAAAAGTCTCGGGCATGTTACTCCGGAACTTCGCCTGGCGTCTGAAGACGCGCTACCTCGTCCTCGATTTCCACCCGCTTGCACTCTTTTACGCCTTCGGCTCGCTCATCGGCCTGCTCGGGAGTCTCGGTGTCGCCTGGTCGATCTATGCCTGGCAGCGCCTCGAGACCCCCCTATTTATCAGGTTTGCGTTGAGCAGTCTGCTGTTCATCACGGGCAGTCTGTTCCTCCTGTTCGCGATGTTGTTCGATATGCAGGCCAACGAGGATCGGGAGGTGCAGTTGTATGACTGACAACGAGGTGGCCCTCTCTGTCGACGTCGAAGATTGGTATCACGTCCCCGCCGTAACTGGTTCGTCGTTTGCGAAATACGATAGCGTGGACCACTTCTTTCGCTCGTGGGAGGGTCGATACGACTATCTCACGAAACCCACCTATCGGACACTCGAGTTACTCGACGCACACGACGTCACGGCGACGTTCTTCATCGTCGCAGACGTCGTCGACCGGTATCCTGGACTCGTCGAGGAAATCGCTACCCGAGGCCACGAAATCGGCTGCCACGGACTGCATCACGAGTGTGCGATCGACGCGGACACGAAGCAGCCTCGGTTTTCTCGACCGGCATACCGGGATCGACTCCTGGAAGCGAAACGAGTGCTCGAGGATGCAACGGGGCAATCAGTCACGGGATTTCGCGCTCCCGGTGGCTACGTTGCCGGGTGGATGCTCGACGTGCTCGAAGAGGTCGGATTTACATACGACTCGTCAGTCTCGAAAAACTCCCTGTACAACAAGACCGACAGTGAGCTTCAAGGGGTCGGAACAACACCCTACGTGCCACAGACGACGAGTCTCGAGCCCCACGGAGAGCGCACATTCGTGGAGCTACCGTGGCCATATCTCGAGACACGAGTCGCCAAGATACCGGTCGGTGGTGGCCCTATGCTTCGATTTCTCCCACGCCCACTCTTGTCCTATGGGCTTTCCCAGGCGCTGAAGCGTGGCGATACCAGCTTCTATTTCCATCCGATCGATCTCGCCCGAGAGTCGTTTCCTGCCGTTGGAAACGCGAAAAAGCGACCGTTTTACTGGACGAACAAGGGTCGTGGTGCGGAGTCGAAACTCGACTCCCTGCTCTCGGACATTGGGTCGAATAGCATCTGTACGTGTGAGGAAGCCGTCAGGAAAACCCGCCAAAGACATGTCCACGCACGCTAATCATACGGTCGTAAACGGGCGCCCACCGGCTGATAAGGCCGTTTCGTTGCTCAACAGTGCGTACAATGGATGGGGGGGAGAGCCGCTTTTTTCCTGGAAGGCGACGTATCCCGATACCACCGATGATGACCACCATCTTTATATCGAAGAAAATGGGCAGATAACGGCGTACGCTCGACTGTACCATCGCGTTCTCCGCCTTCAGGATCGGACAGAAACGGTCGTCTTTCGCGGCAATTCAGCCGTACATCCGCACTATCAGGGTGGTGGCCGATATGGTGCACTCCATCGCGCGACGAAGGCCTACTGCGCTGATCGGGGCATCGAGACCATCCTGACGTTCAATCGAACGGATAGTCCCACGTATACGACCAGCCTGAAAAACGCGTGGCGATCCAGGGAACTCCCCTTGTTTGTTCGACTGCTCGACCCGGACGCCGCACTCAGACAGTATGCGCAAGCCGTTATCGAAGCACAGCCGGTTCTCCGGACAGTCGGTACTGTGTTCGCTCCGCTCTTTTCGCTGCACATCGAGGGAGCGTCGATTCCGCTGGGAGCGTTGGTTGACGAGGAATCGCCCGCTTTCGCTCGGACGTTCCCGTTCTATCTGACGCCGAAGGCGATCACGGAGATCATTGAAATGGTTTCAACCGACCGTTCGTCGACAGCGCTTGCGAGGACACTCTGTTCGCTTGCAGTGAATCGGCAGATTACGCCGTTCACGGATATCACCGACGGTGAACCGACACCCACACCTGTCGTCCCGGAAACGGTCACGATCGCCGAGCCACAGTCGTATTCGCCCGAAGAAAAAACCGCTATTCGACGCGTGATTCACCGAGCGAACGACCCATATCCCGTCCATTTCAGACGCTCGTCGCGAGATCTCGAGCATCTCCTCGAGCACCCCGACATCATTGGGACCTATCTACATAGCGATGGGGACACGATCGATGGATTCGCATCGGTGTACGCCGTTTCGAACGAGGGGGCGACCGAGGCCCGGATTCTCGAGTTCGCCGCTGATACGTCGACGGCCGCGTCAGCGCTGATTCAGGCTATCGAGGCCGACTGTCGAAGACACGACGTCGCCATCCTCGCCGGTTTTTTCGACACCCGTCCGACACCGCAGTGGTGTGCGGTGGACCGACACGTGCTCATGTGGCAATCGTCTTCAGCCCGAGTCAATGCCGCCCTCGATTCCAGTGACTGGCGGCTGGGATTTTACGACGTTGTGTGACGATGAAGGTCGCTTTCACTATCCAACACCCCGCTCACGTCCATCTGTTTCGACACACCATTGATGCACTCACACCGGCACACGACGTCCGCTGTTATGTCCGTGATTCGACCATTATCAGGACGTTACTCGAGAGCTATGGAATCGAGCATACTGTCGTCACGAGTACCGCTTCGAGCCCGGTTGGGCTTGCGCTCTCACAACTGAAATACGAGTTCGGACTCTGGAGGGCAGCTCGAGCGTTCGATCCCGACGTGATTCTGGGAGTGGGTGGTGTCTCTGCTTCGCACGTCGCCACGGCACTTGGCTGTAGGAGTCTCATCTTCATCGATAGTGAAGACCATCATGCACGGTCCAACCATCTAGCGGTCCCGTTCGCCGACATCGTGTGTACGCCGCGAGCACATCCCAACACCTACGGGGCAAAACACCGGCGGTACGACGGCTACCACGAGTTAGCGTATTTGCACCCGAACCGGTTCGACCCCGACCCCGACCGCCTCGAGGCGGCTGGTATCGACCCCACCGAGTCGTATTTCGTCGTTCGGTTCAGTAGTTGGGAAGCGATGCACGACGTTGGCCAGCATGGCTTCTCACTCGAGCAGAAGTGGGACCTGATCACGACTCTCGAGCGCTATGGGACGGTATATATCACGAGTGAAAACGAGCTTCCTCCTCGTTTTCGATCGTTTTATTTACCGACCGAACCGGCCGATATCCACCACCTGTTGTCGTATGCCGACCTCTGTGTCGCTGACTCCGGAACGATTGCAACGGAAGCGGCTGTGTTAGGCACGCCGACAGTTCGATTGAGTGCCTTCGATCGAGAGAGAGAACTCATGAACTTTAGAGAACTCTCCGAGCGGTACGATCTGTTAGTAACCACATCGGAGCCAAC
>PUKM01000146.1 GCA_003552325.1 Natrialbaceae archaeon
CCAAACCTCACCGTGGCGAGTGATTACGTCAGAACCAACAGCGACCTCGCGTCGATGGAGTCGGCGAACGAAGCCGGTCGCCGTGCAGCAAACGCCATCTTTGCCCGCCACGGCTATCCCGATCGGGCCGAAATCTGGGACCTTACGGAGCCCGCGATCTTCGAACCGTTCAAACGCCAGGACGAGATTCGGTATCGGCTGGGGCTCCCTCATCCGGGCGAGGTCACGCAGTCAATACGCACCGTGACCAGTCGGTTCAGTCGACGAGCCTGACGATTATCCTTCGTTTTCGGCCTCGATCGACCACTCGAGGAATTTTGGCACCAGGACGGCGTCGAGAGCGGCGAAGACGAGGAGAACGTATCGGATCAGTCCCTCGAAATAAAAGATGGCGATGAACGCCAGGATGGCGGCACCCGAGATCCCGACCGCGTAGCGGTACATCGGGTTTTCGAACGGGTGTGACTCTTCCCCTCCAGCGGTTGTCGTGCTCATGGTACAAAGAGGATATGGCAGTGGATAAAAACGTTATCAACCGGACCAATTGTTGGAAGCCAGCGGCGATGGTGAACGAACCATGCACGAACGTGGATATGGAAACCCCTATAGGACCCCACTTTCACCATCTAAGTGAATGAGTTTGCCCGAATCGGACCGCGAACTGATCGTCGACGAGTTGGGGCGTGAGCCCACCCCAGCCGAGGCGGCGCTGTTCGAGAACCTCTGGAGTGAACACTGTGCATACCGCTCCTCGAGACCGCTGTTGTCGGCATTCGAGACCGACGGCGACCAGGTAGTAATCGGGCCGGGGGACGACGCAGCCGTCGTGGCTGTCCCGGCCGCTGGCGACGACGAGTTGTACATCACGCTCGGCATCGAAAGTCACAACCACCCCTCCTACGTTGATCCATTCGACGGTGCAGCGACGGGTGTCGGGGGCATCGTCCGCGATACCCTCTCGATGGGAGCCTATCCAATCGCCCTCGCCGACAGCCTCTACTTCGGCTCCTTCGACCGAGAACACTCGCGCTATCTCTTCGAGGGCGTCGTCGAAGGAATCAGCCACTACGGGAACTGTATCGGCGTTCCCACCGTCGCCGGCAGTGTCGACTTCCACCCGGACTACGAGGGCAACCCCCTCGTCAATGTCGCGTGTGTTGGCCTCCTCGAGCCCGACCGACTGGTGACGGCCGAAGCCCAGGAACCCGGCAACAAACTCGTCCTCGTCGGGAACGCAACGGGTCGTGACGGGCTGGGTGGGGCGAGCTTTGCCAGTGAGGACTTAGCCGAAGACGCCGAAACGGAAGACCGTCCAGCCGTGCAGGTCGGTGACCCCTACGCCGAGAAACTCCTGATCGAGGCCAACGAGATGCTGATCGACGAGGGACTGATCGAATCTGCTCGTGACCTTGGCGCAGCCGGCCTCGGCGGTGCCTCGAGCGAACTCGTCGCCAAAGGCGGACTCGGCGCGGACATCGACCTCGAGCGGGTGCATCAACGCGAACCGAACATGAACGCCCTCGAAATCCTGCTCGCAGAGTCACAAGAGCGGATGTGTTACGAGGTCAAACCGGCCAACGTCGAGCGTGTCGCGGAAATCGCCGAACGGTTCGACCTCGGGTGTTCCGTCATTGGCGACGTCACCGAAGAGACCTACGTCTGCACCTTCGAAGGCGACGTCGTCGTCGAGGTCGATGCCGAATTCCTCGGGGAAGGCGCACCGATGAACGACTTGCCATGGGAAGAGCCACCGGCACAACCAACCGAGTTGCCCAAACCCGAACCAGACCTTGGCACGGCGTTCGACGCTGTCGTCGGCGACCCAACCACGGCCTCGAAACGCTGGGTGTACCGCCAGTACGATCACGAAGTCGGTGTCCGAACGAGTGTTCCGCCGGGCGACGATGCCGCAGTTATGGTACTTCGGGAAGCCGAAACCGGCCTGGCGATCTCCGCTGGGGCCGCACCACACTGGACGGCCGCGGACCCCGAAGCCGGCGCGAAAGCCGTCGCCCTCGAGAACGCGACGAATCTAGCGGCCAAAGGAGCCACCCCACTCGCCGCCGTCGACTGCCTCAACGGTGGAAACCCCGAGAAACCGGACGTCTATGGCGGGTTCAAGGGAATCGTCGATGGCCTGGCAGCGATGTGTGCGACCCTCTCGGTCCCGATCGTTGGTGGCAACGTCTCCCTCTACAACGACTCGCCGAGCGGGCCGATCCCCCCGACACCAACGCTCGCGATGGTGGGCACGAAAGCAGGGTACGAAGCCCCGCCCCTTACCCTCCAGCCCGAGGCCGAGACGAAGCTGGTGCTCCTCGGGGACGACGCCCTCGAGGCTGACTCGTTCGCCCTTGGCGGGTCGATCTACCTCGCTCAGTTCGACGGCACCGATGCCTTCCCGACACTTCCCGCGGAGCCAACGGCACTGCTCGAGTCAATCGGGACGGTTGCCAACGCAGAGACGACCCTCGCCACACACGACGTCAGCCATGGCGGCCTCGCCGTGTCACTGGCAGAGATGGTCACCCCAGATGCCGGGCTCGATATCGCACTTTCGACGAGCGAGCCTGCCGGGGCGCTCTTTCACGAGGCGCCGGGCCGCGTCCTCGTGCAAACGACGGATGTCGAGGCAGTCAGAGACAGTGTCGGTGATGCTTGTCCGGTCACCGAACTGGGGACCGTCACCGAGACAGGCAGCCTGTCCCTCGGCATTGGCGACGCTCAGTCACAATCGATCGAACGGGCGTACGACCAGATTCAGACCGCCAGATCTGTCATCACGGACGAACTCGAGTAAGCGGCCTCAGGTACCAGACCGCCAGGCCAAGTCGCGACTTTCTCTCGAGTCACGGTTGGCCGCATCATCCGTGCAAATGGGGCCTGCGGCCAAGATACCCGATATTTACTTATACTCGGGCACGCTCGGATTTACTCACCAGCTAGCCCTGGGGAGAAACGCGATGCAAACGGATCCACACGTACTCATCGTCGAAGACGAGCCGGACCTCGCGACATTGTATGCGGCCTGGCTCGAAGACCCGTGTTCCGTCGAAACGGCATACAACGGGACCGATGCACTCGATGGGATCGACGAAACGATTGACATCGTGCTCCTCGATCGTCGCATGCCAGGACTATCCGGAGACACCGTGCTCGAGACGATTCGTGATCGGGAACTGGATTGTCAGGTAGCAATGGTCACTGCCGTCGAACCCGATTTCGATATTGTTGGGATGGGTTTCGACGATTATCTCGTCAAACCCGTGTCCAAACACGAACTCGAGACGCTCATCGACCAACTCACCCTCCGGTCGACCTACGACACCCAACTCCAGGAGTTCTTCGCACTTGCCTCGAAAAAAGCGTTGCTCGATGCACAGAAAACCGATGCCGAACGTCGCTCGAGCCAGGAGTATGCACGGCTCGAGGACCGGCTGGCAGTGTTGCGCACCAGTGTCGATGAGACGATGACAGAGTTACTCGAGCAGGATGTGTACCACCGGCTCTGCCAGGATATTGGCACGAACAAAGCGTCTCCGAACTGAGTAAACACGGCAGCTTCGGCAGGCAAAGGGACAGTACGTACGTACACCGGAACACTTATTTTATCTATACGGGTGTGTTAAATCGATGGCTCAGACGGCGTCCCAATCAGCCCCGGTTGTCACTGCAGTCCGATTCAGACTTGGGACAGACCGCTACTGCGTTGACTCAACGCGCCTCTCTTCAGTTCTTGGAGTCGGTGATATCGGCACGGTAGATTCAGCTGCTGACCCCTGGTATGCTGGGGAATTGTCTGTGGCTGGCGAGCGGATACGAGTGGTTGATCTGGCACGGGTTTTTGCCAGTCCGACGGCGACGATCGATCGCCCCGACGAGCCAACGCTGCTGATCTTTCGCGTGGCGGACGAGGACGGCGCATTGTACGGCTGGCTCGTCGACGACGTCGAACGAACTGAGCGAATCGAGCCGACACAAATCGAACCCAATGGAAACCCCCTTTCGTTCATCACTGGGCAAGTGGTGATCGACGGATCACCCTATCTCTGGCTCGACGAGCAGGCGATTCACGACTGATACTGTCGCTGTAACTGTGTAAAGATTCTCGCCACCCGGAGAGGCAAGAATCGTGAACGACGTACAGCCGACAATATGACTGGATCTCTCGGGTAACGTGGGCAGTCACCTGGGGCCGATACGGCTTCCCCGAGTGCGGATTACTCGTGTAATCCACCGACCGTCTCGTAGAACGATGACGAGAGTTGGGCAGCCATCTGTTCGTCCGGATCGATCCGAACGTCGACGACAGTCGGACGATCCGACGCCACCGCTTCTTTTAATGCTCCCTCGAGATGGCCGGGATCGCGTACGGTGACACCCTCACCACCAAGCGCGTTCGCGATAGCGACGAAGTCCGTGTCGTGGAACCCTGTCCCGGGTATCGACTCGTCCATCTGACGGACCATCCCCAGGGCCGTGTCGTTGAGAACGACGAACGTCGGTGCAACCCCACAGTCGACTGCCGTCTCGAGTGCCGTCATCGTCATCGCAAATCCTCCGTCTCCGGCGACACAGATGGCGTTTCGGCCGAGCAACGCAGCGGTGACGGCTGCTGGGGCCGCCCAGCCCATCGCACCCACGCCACCGCTCCCGAAATAACTCCCCGTCGTCGGCATCTGCAGATAATTGAGCAACCAGAACCGATTGTTCCCCGAGTCCGCTGTCACGACGGTATCCTCGTCTATCACTGTCTCGAGTGCCTGACAGACTCGTTGGGGTTTGATCGGGGTGGCATCTGACGTACACGCCGATGTTTGAAAATCCGTTCGGGCGGCTCGTGCTTGCTCGAGCGCCCAGGAGACCTCAGTGTCTGCGTTGTCAGCCTCTTTTTTCCCCGATGGGGCTGCTTCGAGTAACACCTCGAGGGTTTCACCCGCATCTCCGATGAGCCCGATATCGGCCGGGTAGACCCACCCAGCGTTTCGAGAATCGATATCCGCGTGGATGATCGTTTGCTCGTCCGGTCTGATGAACGACGCCGCTTGCCAGTTCGTATCCATCGGATTGAGCCGACAGCCGACGACACAGAGGACGTCCGCGTCGCTGACGAGTTGGTTGGCCCCTTCGTGGCCAAACGAGCCGATCACGCCGCCCGCCCGTTCGTGTGTTTCCGGAATCGTCGACTTGCCGAGATACGAGGTGACGACAGCAGCGTCGTAGGCTTCGGCGACCGCCTCGAGGTGGTCGTAGGCCGTCTCTGTTCCTGTTGGACTGCTGAATCCACTATCAGTGCTCCTCGTTGCACTCGCATGGACGCCATTGCCGGCGATAATCACGGGTCGAGACGCCGCCTCGAGTGCCCTCACAGCTGCTTGCACGTCCGTCTCTGGCGGCCGCGAGTGCCAGTTTTTCACCTGTGCGGAGTCAGGCCAGATGTCGGGCGTCGTCGTCTGTGGAACCTCCCCCGTAATCGCCTCCCCGTCGAAGATGACTGCACACGGGCCAGCACGCCCTGCTGTCGCGTGTTTGAACGCCAGTTGGACGGTTCGGACCGTCTCCGTCGGCGTCCGTGGGAACCACCACTCTTTGGTCACTCCATCCAGGATTTTCGGGAGTGACAGACCACCGTAATCACCACGCGATTGCTGGTATGGCGCGAGAGTGGAGTACTCGCCGCGTTCTGACGCCTCAGTGAAGACGACCATGGGTGTCGAGCCGAGGGCGGCTTCCATCTGACCGAGGAGTCCCAGACTCCCGATCCACGGCCCCTGGCCCGCGAGCACGGCCGGGGAACCCGTGAGACGGCCGTAGGCCTCAGCCATCACGCTGGCCTCTCGCTCATCCCGCGGGCGGACGATCGTGACGTCCGTGTCCCGATGCCCGATAGCCTCGAACAACTCGATAATGCGACCACCTGGGTAACCAAAGACGTACTCGACATCGAGTGACTCGAGCGTTTCGACGATGCGGTCGACGGTTGCATTCGGGGTGTTGGATGGGTCCGTAGTCATCTGTGTTTTTCCGCGTTAGGTGTGCTATTGCGACGGGCGCTCGGGTGGTGATCTCGATGCCCGTTCCTCGAGTGAGTCTGTAACTCACGCTTCGTGCGTTCGCACTTCGGCCCGGGTCTTTGTTCTGCCGGTTCGCAATTATTGCCGAGAAACGGTCACTTTCTCGAGGATGGCAGCACTTGCCGCCCTCGGACAACGTTATATGTGTGTGGTTCACACAGTCTGCTAATGAGTGTACAGATCCGGAGACCAACCGCACGGACGTGCGAACGATGCGGGCGGACAGAACGCTGGGATACGGCGAAACACTGCTGGCAACTACAGAGAGATGTTGCGGTCGGAAACACCCACTGTATTCACGAGTGGGATATCAACGGGACGTTCTATCCGTTCGATTAGTGCCACTCGAGTGCTCCTCGAGACCTGACTGTTGTCCCTGAGCCTGCCCCTTTTTGCCGGTTCAGCGAAGACGTTCAGGTGATGCCAACAGTCTATGTAACGGCACCATCGGAGGACGCCGAACGATTGGCTGAACTGGTCGTCGAATCCCGCCTCGCTGCGTGTGTCAATCGAGTTCCTACCCAGTCGACGTACAGATGGGACGGTGAGATCCACCACGATGAAGAGACGATTCTGTTGATAAAGACCACCGGAGAACGGTACGACGAACTCGTGTCACGGCTGCTCGAGGAACACCCACACGACGTGCCGTGTATCGAGCGATTCGATGCGGACGACATCGAGGAGGCCTTCGGCCAGTGGATCACGGACGTGACGGACGCACGGTGACACCGCCCTATCCGGATAGGCAACAGCCAACGAGCGGGCTCGATCACAGGCGACGAGGCATCTGGCGGCTTCGTCCTTCGACCACGGCTACCGAATCGGATGAGAAACGCTCGAGCGGCCGATTTCGACGCCCGGACGATGGTCGAGACTGGGGCGAATGGCAACCCTTAAAACTCGAGCGAGGATTTACTCGTGTATGGCTGGAACCATCGAAGTACTCGTTCCGGGTGGCCAGGCCAACCCTGGCCCACCACTCGGCCCCGAGCTTGGACCGACGCCCGTCGACGTACAGGCGGTCGTCAGCGATATCAACGAGCAGACTGCAGCGTTCGACGGCACGGAAGTGCCAGTCACTGTGGAGTACGAAGAAGACGGCTCGTACTCCATCGACGTCGGTGTCCCACCGACGGCTGCGCTCGTCAAGGACGAAGCCGGTTTCGACACGGGAAGCGGTGAACCACAGAAGGATTTCGTCGCCGACCTCTCGATCGACCAGGTCAAGACCATCGCCGAACAGAAAAAACCCGACCTCCTCGCGTACGACACGAAAAACGCAGCAAAGGAAGTCGTCGGCACCTGCGCCTCGATGGGCGTCACCATCGAAGGCGTCGACGCTCGAGAGTTCAAAGCGAAAGTGGACGACGGCGAGTACGACGACGTTCTCGCAGCGTAATCCTGCGGTATTTTCGCGTTTCAAACTGGATACAGAGCCTCAGCAATCAGCAGGAAGACTATCCTCGAGAGGACCCGCTGTTGGATCTGCGCTCGGTCACGAACGTGACGCCGAATACGGTTTCGGGGCCATAGAAAGGCGTTTCACACTCGGTTCGTAGGCGGGACCACACGCTCGTCGTACCGGCCGAGATTCCCGCCGGCGAACAACACACGGACACCGGAGCCCAATCCAAAGGCCATGAGCAGGGCAGTGAGGATCAGCCCGATCGGCTGGACCAGGGCACTCAACGCACCGATGAGTGCCCCAGTGAGCAGTCCGGCCGCCACCGATTGTGCGCCGACACGACTACTCACGGCCCTCCCAAAAGCCGTGTAGCCGAAGACGGTTGCAGCTGGCAGTGTGAGTACGCCAAAGCAGACTAACGGAATCGCAAACATGACCCCGATATTGGTCGTGCTTAGGAGAAAACCCGTATACGTCAGTCCCGTCACGACGAGCAGACTTGGCAGGCCAATACACAGGGAGATGACTGGGCTCCGACGGGTCGTCTGAACGACCTGCAGGCCGGTCCGCTGGGTCAATCCCAAAACCAGCACCCCCACGACGAGCAGCGCCCCACCGAAAAACAGCGCTTGCTCGAGCACCCCGAACCCCTCGATTATTCCCGTCACGTCCCCCCAGACGCTGGATGAGTCTCGTACGCCGTCACCCGGCGGGAGATTCATTGTATATAACTCCATTGGCCACATAGTGTGAAGCTACATAGTCCAACCATATGAACACTCTGGAATTCTTCAACGTAGGTGGGGGGGACATAAACTACGGTGGATGAACCAGGACTAATTGCAAAAGAGCCAGCGCTGGTTCGAGCCGAGGTTCTTGTCCCGCCCGAGAACCCCCGGCAGCAAACAAACGCTGCATGTGATGGTGACACAGGTCCCCAGTCGCTTCGACGGGTTTAAGTTTCTCATGGGACTTCTCCCAATCGAGACAGGCATGGCCTGTTTCACTGACCCGTAGGAGCATCCTGCGTACTACGGAGGTGAACGATGGCAGATACGGATATCGAAACAGCAGTCACGCGCGCACTCGAGGAGGCACCGGATCGGAACTTTACCGAGACGGTCGACCTCGCGATTAACTTGCGCGATCTTGACCTAAACGAACCGTCGAATCGTGTCGATGAGTCGGTCGTCCTCCCGTCCGGAACCGGACAGGAGACCCGAATCGTCGTCATCGCCGAAGGGGAGACCGCTGTCCGCGCCGAAGAGGTCGCGGACGAGGTATTCTCCGGTAGCGATGTCGCCGATATGGAAGACGACGATGCCAAAGATTTGGCCGACGACACCGACTTCTTCATCGCTGAGGAAGCGATGATGCAAGATATCGCTCGACACCTGGGTACGATCCTGGGTCCTCGAGGGAAAATGCCGGACCCGCTTTCTCCCGACGACGACGTCGTGGAGACGGTCAACCGGCTCAAAAACACCGTGCAGATTCGTTCTCGTGACCGGCGTACGTTCCACACGCGCGTTGGGGCCGAAGACATGACCGCCGACGAGATCGCGTCGAACATCGACGTGATCTTGCGGCGATTGCACGCAGACCTCGAGAAGGGGCCCCAGAACATCGATTCCGTCTACGTAAAGACGACGATGGGCCCGTCTGTGGAGGTGGCCTGAGATGAGCGCCGAAGCCGAACGCAAGACCGAGAACCTTCCCCAGTGGAAGAAAGAAGAGGTCGACGAACTCGAGAGCCTCATCGCCGACTACGAAAGTATCGGTGTGGTTGGCATCACGGGTATTCCTTCGAAGCAGCTCCAGGACATGCGTCGTGGACTGCACGGAACCGCCGTGGTCCGCGTCAGCCGGAACACCCTGCAAACGCGTGCGCTCGAGTCGGCGGATCTCGACGACCTCGTCGAACACGTCGACGGGCAGGTCGGCATCGTGGCGACCAACGACAATCCGTTTGCACTGTACAAGGAACTCGAAGCCTCGAAGACGCCGGCACCGATCAACGCCGGTGAGGTCGCCCCGAACGACATCGTCATCCCCGAAGGTGACACGGGAGTCGACCCTGGTCCGTTCGTCGGTGAACTCCAGCAGGTCGGCGCGAACGCCCGGATCGAGGACGGTTCGATTCAGGTTATGGAGGACTCGACGGTCCTCGAGACTGGCGAAGAGGTTTCAGCCGATCTGGCAAACGTCCTGAACGAACTCGGCATCGAGCCAAAGGAAGTCGGACTGGATCTGCGTGCCGTCTATTCGGATGGCGTGCTGTTCGACCCCGAAGACCTCGATATCGACGTCGAGGCCTACGAGAGCGACGTGCAGACGGCCGCGGCCTTTGCACGCAACCTCTCGGTCAACGCGGCCTACCCGACGACGGCGACTGCACCGACGCTCATCGCCAAAGCGACTGGCGAGGCCAAGAGCCTCGGCCTGCACGCCGCAATCGAAGACGAGGAACTCATGCCCGACCTGGTCCGCAAGGCAGACGCACAACTGCGTGCCATCGCGGCCCAGATCGACGACGAGGAGGCACTCCCGGAAGAACTGCAGGGCCTCGAGGCCCCAGCAGCCGCCCCGGAGACCGCCGAGGAAGATGCATCGAGCGATGACCACGACGAGTCCGACGCCGAAGACGAAGAGGACGATGACGACGAAGACGATGACGACGGTGCCGAAGGACTCGGCGCAATGTTCGGATAACACACTACGAGGAATACACCAATGGAATACGTCTACGCAGCACTCATCCTGAACGAGACCGACGAAGAGATCAACGAAGACAACCTGACCGGCGTCCTCGAGGCCGCCGGTGTCGAAGTCGAAGAATCCCGTGTGAAGGCGCTCGTCGCCGCACTCGAGGACGTCGACATCGACGAGGCCGTTTCCGAGGCCGCCGCCGTGCCCGCCGCTGGCGCAGCCGCCGCGGGTGGCGCAGCTGCAGCCGCCGACGACGGTGACGACGAGGAAGTCGAAGAGACCAGTGACGTCCCAGACACGACGGACGACGACGATGACGACGAAGACGAGGCCAGCGGCGAAGGTCTCGGCGAACTCTTCGGCTAATCGGTCACCGATCAACACAGCCCTTTTTTGACGCCACACGCTGAGCGACCGCCAGGTCCTGCGCACGCGGGTTGCTGATTCAGTGAACCCAGACGCCGAGGTTCGAGTTTAAATCCGAAGCCGGAGCGACACTCGGTGAATGGACGTCCCGGCCCTCGAGTTCGGTTTCGAGCCCCATCTCACCGGCACGGTGGTATTGTGGGTCGCCGCTGGGGCGACACTCGGATCGATCAGTGGGCTCGTCCCTGGTATCCACGCAAACAATTTTGCGCTGTTGCTTGCTGGATTCGCCCCCTCGATCCCAGGGCCACCGCTCTACGTCGGCTGTGCGATGCTCGCCGCAGGCGTCGTCCACACGTTTATGAATGCGGTCCCGGCGATGGCGCTTGGTGTTCCGGACGCCGAAATGGCGGTCACCTCCCTCCCCGGTCATCGGATGGTGCTCGAGGGTCGTGGCGGTGAAGCGATGCGACTGTCCGCCATTGGCAGTCTGCTCGCGGTGCTCGTCGCAATACCGTTCGCGATTCCAATCACGATGGCGGTGACGGCCGTGTATCCCCAGCTTCAGGCTTCCCTCTCGTACCTCCTGATTGCAGTCGTTCTCGGACTCATCGCGATTGAATACACCTGGCAGCGACGGGTCGCCGGCGTACTCTCGTTTCTGTTGGCGGGTCTTCTGGGATGGGCCACTCTCGACCTCTCACCGGAGGCCCCACTCGAGGCTGGTGGGATGTTGGCCCCACTTTTTGCGGGTCTCTTCGGTGCACCTGTGCTGATTGATGCGGTTCGTGGCGGTGGTGTCCCACCGCAGACTGAGTCGGGAATCCGACTCTCTCGGCCGCTCCTCGTGTGGACAGCACTCGCCGGAGCCGTTGCGGGAGCGGTCGTTGGCTATCTCCCGGGAATTTCCGCGGCGATCGCTGCCGTCGCTGTCTTGTTTCTCGTACCCGGCGGAATTACCGACCGGGGTTATATCGTCGCGACGAGTGGTGTCGACACCGCGAACATGATCTTTGCCCTCTTTGCGCTGGCTGCCATCGGACAGCCGCGATCGGGCGTCATGGTCGCGTTCGACTCCATCGGTGCCCCACTCGAGTTACCGATCTTGCTCGGCACAGTCGTCCTCGCAGGGTGTCTCGGATTCGTTCTCGTCATCCTCGTCGGTGACGTCTACCTCGAGATCGTTGGTCAATTGACCTACTGGAAAATATCCGCAGTGGTGTTGAGTGTGCTGGTGGTGCTCTCGTACCTGTTCACGGGACTGCCGGGTGTTGGCGTGTTTGCCGTCGCCGCACTGGTGGGGATGGTCCCGCTTCGGCTCCGAGCCCGACGTGTCCATCTGATGGGTGTCCTGTTGTACCCGCTCATCCTCACCGGACTGTGAGCGAGTACCGCTACTCCCAGGGTATCGTCTTCGAGAAGGAACGCTGACCGCAAAGCGGTTGTAAGATCGGATTGTCGTGAGTTATCGCCCATTACCGTACGCGGTGGGTGAGACCGAGTGTTCTCGAGAGGCTGTTGAGAGCGAAAGTACACCAAATTAGTGACTCGAGAAGTTCAGGAAACCGCCACCGTAAGGATTCGTTGTCCGATGGATCAGTTGTCGGTGTCTTTACAGACACTCGAGAACCTGCATCGTAATGCCCAGCGGCCGTACGCGTGATCTGATTATTGGGATGGGAGTCGTCCTACTCGTCGGAATCGCCATCGTGGCTGGGTTGGGTATCATCGGGAGTGCTGGTCCGAGCACGAGCGTGTTGTTCGGCGACTCCAGTGAACCCACAGAGACTGGGATCAACGTCTCGGATGAGGAAGACAGGACACCGAGTACCGAAGCCGAAACGAGCACACCAACGCTTGACTCCTCGCTCGAGGAGATGGAAACCACACTCGAGACAGATCACGGGTTGTCGGTGACGGTCACCCATACAGACGACCAACGGCTCGAGGTCGAACAGGTTACCGGTGCCCGAACAACAGGTGGGTACGAGTCCGAGGCCGAATTGCTGACCGAGGCCTACGCGACGGTACTCGAGGCTGGACACGATATCGAGCGGATGGACGTCGACGTCCGGCTTTCTGATGGTGGCTCAACGTTCATCACCTGGCACGTCGAACGAAGCTGGGTCGAGTCCTATCTCGAGGGTGAGATCGATGACGCGGAACTCATCGATCGAATTCAGGAATCAATCGACTGACGATGATCGGTTGTCCCCATTGTATAGTCTTGGCGCTCTGTCCTCGAGTATCGAAAGACAACCGTTAAAAGCGACGGGAGGGAATTGGGGGGTATGAGTTCGACGGACCGACGGGAAACGCGCTCGTGTGTCTCCTGTGGGATCAATATTGCGGGTACGAACGCTGCGGCGTTCAAATGCCCAGACTGTGGCGCACAGATCTACCGCTGTGCGAAGTGTCGCAAACAGAGCAACCTGTACGAGTGTACTGACTGCGGATTCACGGGACCTTGAAAACCATGGGAAAAGTTGCAGCCAAAATTAAAGTCATGCCGAAAAGCCCCGACGTCGACCTCGATGCGCTCCAGGAGCGCCTCGAAGGTGCCCTCTCTGAGGGCGCGAAGATCAACGGCGTCGAACGTGAAGAGGTCGCATTCGGTCTGGTAGCCCTCTACCCAACGGTCATCGTGCCGGACGGTGAAGGTGGAACCGAAGGCGTGGAGGAAACGTTCTCGGAGGTTGACGGCGTCGAAAGCGTCACCGTCGAGAACGTCGGCCGTATCTGAGTCCCAACACCACCGTTCTTTTGGGTTGGAGACAGTCTTGCTGAGTGCCAACACTACAGCGCGTCACGGCCGGATTCGACTATTCAAACACCGTGTACTCTTTCGGTGTAGCCCACACGGGCGATAAAGAAAGACGCCGCGCAACCGTTCACCCGGTCACTCGAGCGCCGTTTCGATCGCTTGCTCGAGGTCCCCAATCAGGTCCTCAACGTGTTCGATTCCAACCGATACCCGGATCAAACTGTCAGTGAGTCCGGCCTCGAGCCGTTCCTCGCGGGGGATGGCCCCGTGGGTCATCGGTGCTGGTTGTTCGATCAGACTTTCCACACCACCAAGGCTTTCAGCGAGTGTGAACACCTCGGTTTCCTCGACGACCGTCGAGGCCTGCTCGAGGGTCCCCTCGAGTTCGAAACTCAGCATCCCACCGAAGTCGTCCATCTGCCTGGCGGCGATGTCGTGGCCGGGGTGATCCTCCAGGCCTGGATAGAATACTGATTCGACGTCGGGGTGGTCAGTGAGCCACTCGGCGATCGCGCGGGCGTTCTCACAGTGGCGATCCATTCGTACGGGCAGGGTCTTCGTCCCTCGAAGCACGAGGAAGCAGTCGAACGGCCCGGGAGTTGCGCCGACGGCGTTCTGGTAAAATCCAAACAGTTCGTCCAGATCCGGATCGTTCGTCAACAACGCCCCGCCGATGACGTCCGAGTGACCACCGAGGTACTTCGTCAGCGAGTGGCTCACCACGTCCGCGCCCAACTCGAGTGGGCGCTGGAGGTAGGGGGTTGCGAACGTATTGTCGATGACCGAGATGGCATCGTGCTCGTCGGCGATGGCCGTCGCCCCCTCGATATCGACGACCGAGAGGAGTGGGTTCGTGGGCGTCTCGAGCCAGAGTAGTTCGGTATTCTCCTGGAAAGCCGCCTCGATTGCCTCCAGGTCGGTCATGTCGACGAACGTAAACTCGAGTTCGTACTGATCGTAGACCTGGGTGAAGATCCGATGGGTTCCACCATAGACGTCGTTCCCGGCGACGACGTGATCACCGGACTCGAGGAGATTCAAGACGGTATTGATCGCTCCCATCCCGCTCGAAAAACATCGACCGTAGTCCGCGGACTCGAGGCTTGCGAGGTTGTGCTCGAGGTCGGTTCGCGTTGGGTTACCCGTCCGTGAGTACTCGTAGCCACGGTGGTCACCCGGCGCGTCCTGCTCGTACGTCGAGTTGGCAAAAATCGGCGTCATCAGCGCACCGGTTTCCTCGTCGGGTTCCTGACCAGCGTGAATCGACCGTGTCTCGATTCGAAATGCGTCGTCTTCGTCGTTCATATGCTATCGCACAGGTGCTATCCGATTATACTTGCCGACTTGGAGAATAGGATCCGAGAGCAAGCGAGCGCGATGCCGACTGCATAACGTGCGTTTTATAACCGTCACCGGTCAAGAGCGTCGTACGACTATGCCGAAATCAAACGGACCTCGCCAGGGAACTCGGCGGAAACTCGCGAACAAACCTCGAGAACGCGGCACTTCGCCACCACAACGAGCGATTCAGGAGTACGATGTGGGCCAGAAAGTCCACCTCAAAATCGACCCAAGCGTCCCAAAAGGTCGCTACCACCCACGGTTCGATGGTCACACTGGTGAAGTGGTCGGCACCCAGGGCAGTGCCTATAAAGTGCAGATCACTGACGGCCGTGTTGAAAAGACCCTGATCGTCACCGCAGCCCATCTCCGAGCCCAGGAATGACCATCTTCAAAGAGATCGTCGACGAGGAGTATCTGACGGTCTCGGAGGCTAAAGAGCTGCTCGCCGACATCGAAGCCGAACGAGCCCTCGACGAGGAGCGCGAGCTCAGGTACGAGTTGGCTCGCGCTATCGAACACGTCAACCGATTCGCCATCCTCGATACCGAAGACGCCGACGAACTCGTCGCAGACCTCCAGGAACTCGAGAAGGTCGATGAGCCAACGGCGTACAAGATCGTGAACTTGCTTCCTCGTGACCGACAGGAATTGCGGACGGTTTTCGCCCAGCAGCGGTATTCCGTTTCCGGTGAGGAACTGGACGAAATCCTCGATACGATCGCTCAATACGTGTAGTCATCGTGCGGACACTCCGTGGAATCGTGCTGTGGCGATTCGGTTTCACGACACGAGTAAGGTAACGGATCAACCCCCTACCGTGGGCCGACACCGTCAATACACTCCACTGGGCCGACTGTTTAAGTAGGCTGTTACCGTACAATCACGTAATGAGCGAAGCCGACAACGATGAGACGGAGGTGCGGCGAGCGGTCGTGTTAGATTACCTGGCTCATGGCCTCTCGGAAGGGCGACGACGCTACCGACAGTCGCCAGCGGGTTATGCCCTGGGCGTGTCGGATTTCACTCTCTATGAGGTCGCATTCGACGAGGATGCTCGTATCACGATCGGGACGCACGTCGTCGTCGAACCAGCAAGCGAGCGAGAACGGGTTGCCGACTGTCGCCCAACGGAATACGATTCGCTCTCCTCCGGAGCGCAGTCTGAACTCGAGTACGTGGTCCGGGATATCATCGAGGCTGACCAACAGCGGTTCGTCGATTTTTACAACGAAGCACAGCCGATCACCCTTCGGTTGCACCAACTAAACCTGCTGCCAGGGATCGGCAAAAAGCTCCGTAACAATATACTCGATGAGCGAAAGCGGAAACCGTTCGAGAGTTTCGAGGACCTAGAAGACCGCGTCTCGGGCCTTCACGACCCGGGAGAGGTCCTCGCGAACCGAATTCTCGAGGAGCTTCGAGATGAAGATCTGAAGTACCGCCGGTTCGTTGGATACGATCCCGATAACGCCTAAGATCGCCGGTTTTCGATCGTCTCTCAACTCGCCAATTCGTGGTGGCTCTCGATCATGGGCACGAGACTGCACACGATTTTCTCACTGATTGCTCACCCCAGGGGCCCTGACACCAGGAGAGACTGGAAGTATCGATACTGGTAGAGCGAGTCCACCTGAACAGTGAACACTCACCTGGTGGTCACCACTCATTCGTAGACGGTGCGTTTAGGACCCCCTGTCACGTAGGGCCCGAAAATGAGAGATCCAGACGGGTTGATCGCCAGGGCCGGGGTTCGCGGTGACCCAAACCAGGATCAACACTTTCTCGTCGATGACCGTGTCCTCGATCGGTTACCGACGTATCTCGAGGGGGCTGCTCTCGAGCACGTGCTCGAAATCGGCGGCGGGACCGGTGGGTTGACCGACCGATTGCTCTCGGCTGCTGACCGAGTGACGGTCATCGAGCGGGACCCGAGGTTGGCGGCGTTTCTCACTGACGAGTTCCGAACTGAACGTGAGGAGGGTCGGCTGACGATCATCGAGGGGGACGCCCTGTCGCTCGAGTATCCCGACTTTTCTGCGTCAGTGTCGAATCTGCCGTACGGTGTCTCGAGTGAAATCGCGTTCCGGTTGCTGCCCGAAAAACGGCCGCTGGTCTTGATGTTTCAACGGGAGTTTGCCGAACGGATGGTTGCCGAACCAGGGACACCTGAGTACGGTCGGCTGTCCGTCTCGAGTCAACACTTTGCTGGCGTCGAACTGGTGGAAACCGTTCCGAAAGAAGCGTTTTCGCCTCCACCGCAGGTCGAAAGTGCAGTCATCCGGGCCACACCTCGAGAGCCCGAGTACGAGGTCCCGGATGAGGAGTTTTTCCTCCGGTTCGTCAAGGCGGTGTTCACGCAACGTCGGAAAACCATGCGGAACGCGATCAGGAACACCGCACATATCTCGGGGCTCGAGGACCCGGACGCAGTCGTCGAGGCAACGGACGACGACCTGCTCTCGAAACGGGCTGGCGTGGTGTCACCATCGACCTTCGCTGAACTCGCCACCATCGCCTGGGAGGTTGGACGGTGAGCGGACGACCCGTCATCGGTGTCGACTGTCCTCGTTCGAGTTCGCATAAATGCATTTGGGCTCGAGGTGACCACGAGTGATCACCGAATTTTTGACCACCCTCGATTGGTTAGGCGAGGAGTTCACGGCAACCAACCAGCGGCTCGCAATCACGGTTGCAGCAACTGGGTTCGTCCTACTCGTCCTCCTGTCGTATCGGGACGTGCAGTCGTGGCTCACGAAGCAAACGAAACCACTCTACGCAGACATCCTCACGACGGTACTTCTCCTCGGTTCGTCAGTTCTCTCGTTGCTCGTCATTATCGGTGTGTGGGGCGTCAGAGAAGATCTGTCTGAAGTCCTCACGGAAACAGGTATCGGCTCGGAGATGATCGTCAGAATCTCGATTTCGTTCGTCATCCTCGTGATTACGTACATTCTCTGGCGATTCATCAAGCGACTGTTACACGACGTCATTGCATCGTCTACCTCGGTCACTGATCATCAAGAAGAAGTCACTCACCGCGTCGTGCAAGTCGTTCTCTGGTCATTTTCGATCGTCTTCGTGCTGGGAATTTGGGTCGATGATCTGAGCGGCCTACTGGTTGGTGCCGGTTTCCTGGGGATCGTCCTCGGGATGGCGACGCGACAGACACTGGCCACGATCCTGGCCGGGTTCGTGCTTATGCTCTCGCGCCCGTTCGAAGTCGGCCACTGGATCGAAATCGATGATCGTGAGGGTGTCGTCGCGGAATTTTCCGTGTTCAATACAGAAATCCAGTCGTTCGATGGAGAGTATATCATCGTTCCAAACGACGTCGTCACCTCGAGCATCGTCACGAACCGATCGAAGAAAGGGCGTCTCCGGGTGGAAGTCGACGTTGGAATCGATTATGATGCAGACCCTGAACAGGCGATGACGATCGCCCGTGATGCACTCGAAGGGGTCGAGGAGGTGCTCGAGGTCCCCGAACCCCAGGTCATCGTCAAACGGTTTGGCGACTCCGCAATTATTCTGGGGGTCAGGTTCTGGATCGACAAACCGAGTTCGCGAAAACGATGGACCGCGAAGACGAAGGCGACGAACGCCATCAAAACGCAGTTCGGGGCTGCGGATATCAAAATCCCGTACCCACAACGGGAGTTGATGGGTCGAGAAGAAACAGCGGGTCTCCAAATCGGATCCACACCCACCAGATCCGGAGGAGGCGAGACGCCTGCATCTGGGGAGGGAGAGCCAAACGAAGGGCCCTCGAGCGATGAGTCACCGGCTGAAGCACGGGAGGGGGACTAATGGACCTCGCCACTCGACGAGGCGTGGAAACCGATGTGTATCAACCGGCGGAAGACTCGGGCTTGCTCGCTGCGGAAGCCTGTCGACACATCGAGTCGGGCGAACGCGTCCTCGAGGTGGGCACCGGATCAGGCTACGTCGCCGACCGAATCATGAGGGAGACCGGAGCTGCTGTCGTCGCCGCGGACATCAATCCACACGCCGTCCGTGCCGCCCGCAATCGTGGGCTCGAGGCTGTCCGGACTGATCTGGTCGCAGGATTCCAGTCTGCATCCTTCGATGCCGTCGTGTTCAATCCACCGTACCTCCCGACCGAACCCGATGAGGAACGCGATGACTGGATGGAACGGGCCCTCTCTGGTGGCCCTGACGGCCGAGCGATCATCGATCCGTTCCTCGAGGCCGTTCCTCGTGTGCTGAAAACCGATGGGGCAGTCTACATTCTCGTCAGTAGCCTCACGGGCGTCGAGAACGTCGTCGAACATGCCGATGCATGTGGCTTCAGTGCCGTTGCGCTCGCGGATGAGTCATTTCCGTACGAGACGTTGACCGTACTCAAATTGCGATACTCAATAGCATAACTCTGGATTATTATTGTGTATGGAAAATATTAAGCGTCGGCATAGCTTAGCACCGTTCACGCATGACCGAATACGTATCCACGACACCAGGGCTCTTCCCGCTCCCTGATTTTGCGAAGGCGGAGCTTTCAGCGCTGAAAGGCCATCAGAAACACGACCTGATCAGCGGAGACGAGGGCGAAGAGATCACCACGGCCTACGAAAAAGGACGTGACGCAGTGATCACTGCCCAACTCGAGGCTGGCCTCGATCTCGTCTCGGAGGGGCAACTACGGTGGGACGATATGCTCGCACACCCACTGGCTGTTCACGACGCCGTTGACACCCAGGGCATCGTCCGGTACTACGACAACAACAACTTCTACCGTGACCCAGTCGTCACCGGCGATCTCACGTTTTCAGGAGATGTCGCTGCCGAACTCGAGGCTGCGTCATCGCTCACCGATAGCCCCCTCCAGGCCGTCCTCCCTGGCCCCTATTCGTTGGCAGACCTCGCGACAGACCAGTACTACGGCGACGAAGAAACGTTCCTCGAGGCGATCGCTGACTTCCTGGCGGGTGAAGTCGAGGCGTTCCCTGAACACGACACGCTCTTTTTGCTCGAACCGTCACTGATCGAGTCCGCTCCAGGTGACGGGATCGACGAACTGGCCAGTGAGGCAATCGATAGGGTTGCACAGGCGACGGACGCACCGGTCGTCGTCCACCCGTTCTACGGTGCACTCGAGGAGAAGGTCTACGCACACCTTCTCGACGCCGACATCGACGCTGTTGGCTTCGATTTCGTCACCGAACAGGACCAGAGCCTGTACAATATTCAGGAGTATGGGGCCACCGACGACGTTGCTCTCGGACTGGTCGATGGACAGAACACGCTGGTCGAAGACCCTGAAGCGGTCCGCGATCGGGCCGAGTGGGTGTTCGACCGCGTCCCAGTGACGGACTTCGAGACGGTGTATCTCACCACGAACACGGAGACGTTCTATCTCCCGTATGCAAAATTCGAGGCCAAACTCGAGGCCCTTGCCGAGGCCGCGACCCTCGCGGAGGTGGCTGCCGTATGAGCGCAAACGAAAACAGAGACCAGTTCCGCCCGGACGACCACGAGAACGATCACTTCCTGCTGACGACCGTCGTTGGCAGTTACCCCAAGCCAAAGTGGCTCAACCGAGCCAAGGAACTCTACCAGGATCCAGATCACAGCTTCGACGAAGACGACTATCAGGAAGCCCTGGACGACGCTTCTCGGCTCATCACCAACGAACACGAGCGTGCTGGCCTCGACGTCGTCGTCGATGGTGAGATGCGACGTAACGAGATGGTCGAGTTCTTCGCCCACCGTATCGAGGGCTACGAGTTTAACGGCCCCGTCAAAGTGTGGGGACACAACTACTTCGATAAACCGTCGGTCGTCAACGAAGTCGAGTACACCGAAACCTGGCTCGTCGACGAGTACAAATTCACCGCTGAGGCCACCACTCGACCGGTCAAGGTACCCATTACGGGCCCATATACCCTCGCGAACTGGTCGTTCAACGAAGCCTACGAGGACGAGGAGGCGTTAGCGTACGACCTGGCGAACCTGGTCAACGAGGAAATCGAGAAACTCGTCGAGGCCGGTGCACGCTATATCCAGATCGACGAGCCAGCACTCGCGACGACGCCCGACGACCACGCCATCGTCGGTGAATGTCTCGAGCGCATTGTCAAGGACATCCCGGACGACGTCCGTATCGGGCTCCACGTCTGCTACGGCGACTACTCTCGTATCTACCCCGAAATCCTCGAGTTCCCCGTCGACGAGTTCGACCTCGAGCTCGCCAACGGCGATTACGACCAGCTCGAGGTATTCACCGACCCCGACTTCACCAAAGACCTTGCACTCGGTGTGACCGACGTCCACGTCGCCGAGGTCGAGTCCGTCGAACAGATCGAACGGAACATTAAGAAAGGCCTCGAGATTGTTCCACCCGAACAACTCATCGTCTCCCCTGACTGTGGCGTGAAGCTGTTGCCCCGCGAGGTCGCCTACGGCAAGATGGGCAATATGGTCGACGCCGCACGGAACGTCGAAGCCCAGCTCGATGCTGGAGAACTCGACCTGTCACAGACACCGACGCCGGCTGACGACTAGCGGTACAGAAACGGGGGTCCCTGCAAAGGGTGACTTCATCCAAACCGTTTTGCGCTCGGGGTTCCCACCTCCGACAATGGCAGTACGCGTAGGCGTCCTCGGCGCAACTGGTGCCGTTGGACAACGACTGATTCAACTTCTCGACCCGCATCCTGATTTCGAAATCGCCGCACTCACCGCCAGCGACTCGAGTGCTGGCAAGCCCTACCAGGAGGCCGCAAAGTGGCGCGCTGATTCGGCGATTCCGGCGGACGTCGCAACGATGACCGTCGGTGCAACGGAACCAGATGCCGTTCCAACCGATGTCGACCTCCTTTTTTCGTCTCTCCCCTCGAGTATCGGTGCCGCAGTCGAACCCGACTTCTGTGAGGCAGGCTACGTTGTCTCCTCAAACTCATCGAACGCGCGGATGGCCGAAGACGTCCCACTCGTGATACCGGAGGTCAACGCTGACCACCTCGACCTGCTCGAGGTCCAACAGGACACGCGCGGATGGGATGGGGCGTTGATCAAGAACCCGAACTGCTCGACGATTACGTTCGTGCCGACGCTCGCCGCCCTCGCCGAATACGGACTCGAGCGCGTACACGTGGCGACGCTGCAAGCCGTTTCGGGAGCCGGCTACGATGGCGTGACATCGATGGAAATCATCGACAATGCGATCCCACACATCGGCAGCGAGGAAGAGAAACTCGAAACCGAATCGAAAAAACTGCTTGGGACGTTCGACGGGGCGTCCCTCGAGCACCACGAAGTCGAGGTTGGGGCATCCTGCAACCGGATTCCCACGATTGACGGCCACCTCGAAAACGTGTGGCTCGAGACGACTCAATCGGTGACCCCGGATGCCGCCGCTGAGGCACTCGAGGCGTATCCAGGGCTTGACCTTCACTCGTCACCCGACCCACTGATTCACGTGTTCGATGACCCATCTCGACCCCAGCCACGACTCGATCGCGGATTGGGGAACGGGATGGCGGTCTCAGTTGGCGGCATTCGCTCGTCGACATTCGGCCTACAGTACAACTGCTTAGCACACAACACCGTTCGTGGAGCCGCGGGTGCGAGCGTGCTCAACGGCGAACTGCTGCTCGAGAACGGCTATCTGTAGGATTTCTCTTTGTTCTTGGTTTCTCGCTCGAGGCTCCCAGGCGACCCATTCTTTTGTATAGCGACATACGGTTTGTATGTACTGTGTCGGCCAGCCAATTGTGTTGGATTGGTAGAAACATGTTTATTCACCATCTCTATGTGACGGCACTATAGCACCGAAACTCGAGGCGCTAGAGCCGGCTTGAGGACGGCCTCTCCCGGACCCATCGGGGCTGTTTGAGGAACGATCCAGTGTCTGCCTCATTGTACACTCTCCGGCGTCGTGTCCGCCTTGATATCTACCATCGAGCGTTACATCCAGGACAACCGTCAACATTGGAGACTCCGTTTCAATGACCCATCGGCGCGGATGTGTGCGAATTCTCAACGAATTGCCTGATGTGGACACCACAGCACAATAACCTCTACACGCAGATGGAGCCACGCGGTTCGAACGCGCGACCGTAGAACCCACACACCTCTCGGTAGATCATAATAACAACTGAAACGGTTTACACACCCTCACAGCGAGACGGCTCAGGGCCGGTGATAGACCGGTTCTGAGCGAGGGTATCCTGAGGGTCTGTGCAATGACTTTCAGTGGCTACTATAGCTGGACACACAATGCGACGAGGCGAAGTAAGCCACACAAGACGTCCTGTGTGGGTAATACTGCCTAAGCAATCAGGACACCACTCCCGAACGAAAGCCACGCACAGCGGCACTTAACGCCCGAGTTTACGTACACAAAGAAGCGCCGTGCTCGAGTGTGATCGTCTCCTGGATGTGGTGTAACATAGTGGCACCAACCGCAGAATACTCACGAGAGTCGCTTCCAGAGGAGCTCTCAGAGGCCATCCCCGAAGAGTTCACAGCGAGTTTAGAAGGCGCTACAACGTTTTCTTGGGGAAGATGGCTCCCTATGGTCGGAACCGGGGAAAAGCGCGCTCAGACACCCTACGCGGCTTGTGAAACGAGTCGAACGCTCGCACCTCCTGGTGAGAGATACGTTACAGTGGGGCGAGGAGATGTTGATATCTGCCGCTTCACCTGGCTTTGCTAGCAGTCAACTGCGTGAATACGCTGGCCGATAGTGGGTCCCTTCCCGGCGCTCCGAGAGAGAAATACTCTTTCGATGATTCCCTGGCCAGGATTTCTCGAGCATATTTTGAGACACTGCGAACGGGGTTCTCACGAGTGTCAGAAATGCGAGTGACATCGTATGCCTCGATAGGATGGGGCATAGGCGCTCGAGTGAAGGCCACCGGAGTACAGGTGAAACGAGGTGTCGATGACTGCTCGAGCGATCGGGAAAACGGTATCTGTGGCTAATTTAATATCTAAAATGGCGACACCGTCACCAGGATATTAATATCCGAACTAGTGGTCCATAGTTAATCGCTATCTCAAATACCAGGCGTACATGGAATCAGATATTGGATCTACCAGGTCAGATAAGGGCTTTTATCTCGAGTAGCAGTGGGTTTGATAAGCCTCCGGCACAGACCGTCATCTATGACTGAGAGTAAGGAAACCGAGACCGTCACCGTCAGAACGTACATCCCACAGTATCAAAAAGAGCGCTGGGCGTCACACGCCTCTGACCTCGATATGAGCCAATCAGAGTATGTCAGGAATATGGTACAGGCAGGAAGAAAGGGGTTCGAGGGCGACTCCGAGGAACCCCGTTCTCCGGACGCTACCCCTGGGGGTAGCGGCCTGGAAACACAGGTCCTCGAACTACTTTCTTCCAGAACATACGATTGGGAAGAATTAGTTGCGGCAGTGAGTGACGATATCGAATCCCAGCTCGAGGACGCACTCGATTCACTCCAGGCACAGGACCGCGTCCGATACAGTGGTCGACACGGCGGGTACGTTGTCACTGGTGATGGCAATGGCGACTGAGGCCGGTCAGATCGAGGGAGAGATCGACGACCCCGTGGCCTACTTCCTCGAGGAACAGGAGTTCCACGGCAAAAGCGAGCGGACGCTCGAGGCATACGAACGGGTTTTGCGGCAGTTTGCGTCGTTCATCGAAACGAACCACGACGCCGATCCGACGACAGCAGGTCGACGAGAGTGTATGGCCTGGGTACACTCACTTCGAGGGGGGATGGAACCGAGCACGATCGCCACCTATGCCTCCTATGTACACCGGTTTTACGAGTACATGACCCGCGTCGAGGCGTTCGACAATAATCCAATGAGCCTCGTCATGGAGGAGATGGGTGAATCGATCGAAACGAACCCGACCCGTCGAGAAATTACCGTGGCTGAGATGCAGTCGTTCGTCGACTCGATCACCCATCCGCTCGAGCGCGCTGTCGTCGTCACCCTGTTGAAGACCGGGATGCGTGTCGGCGAACTCTGTAATCTGGACCTGCGTGATGTACACATCGAGCCAACTCGGGTCGACCTCGAGTGGCACCCGCGTATCCAACTCGAGCATCGACCGAAATCGCTGTACGTCGATGCTGAACCGTCGGTTGGCACGGTTGTCAACGGTGAAGAGCGCACCGCATCGAATAAACGAAAGCGGGCGACGGTGATCCCGATAGACACCGAGCTACAGGCGGCACTCGAGCCCTGGTTGGCGATCCGGCCGGATCCAATGTCACCCGCGGAGCCGCTCTTTATCGATACGGGAGAACGGTGGGGCGAGCGCCTCGAGCCGTCGGACGTTCGCTATATCGTTGAACGTCACGCTCGAGCCAACGGGTGGTATCGAACGGGTGGTGGGGCGAGCGAAAACGTGACTCCCCACTACTTTAGACACTTTTTCAC
>PUKM01000079.1 GCA_003552325.1 Natrialbaceae archaeon
CGGTTTCGTCGTTTCTCGTGGGGACGACGACGACCGGAACTGACGCTGAGCGAAGCACACGGTCAGTCGTACTGCCCAGCAGTGTCTCAGCGAGGCCTGTTTCACCGGACCGACCAACCACGATCACATCGATCGCGTTCTCCTCGGCATACGCAACGATCTCGGGTGCTGGTCGTCCTCGCCGAACCGCGCCGCGAACCTCGACCGCGTGATCATCGTGTGCGGCGACGATCTCGTCAACGACTCGCTCTTTGGCATCTTCGAGTTCCCCGACAGTCTCGACGTCGAACGTCATTGGGGACCGATCGGTGTCGACTACGGCAAGAACGTGGACCGTCGCCTCGAGGGGTTCGGCCATCGCGATAGCTCGCTCGAGAGCCCGTTTGGCCTGGTCGCTGCCGTCGGTTGCGATCAGTATCGACTCGAACGTGCCATCAGCGTCACTCATGGCGAAGACAACTCACCAGGTGTGCTTAATGCTTGGTCCATGCGTTTTTCTATCGGCTTTGAGAATAGACCCTATGCGATCGGTCACGTTCGATGACTTGGAGCCGACAGGGTCTGAGCAGTATACACGATACACGTTCACCGAAGCGCTCGAGACGTCGAATCTGGCGGCTAACCGCTATCACGTTCCACCTGGGGGAACGCTCCCCGGCGGTCTCCACGCTCACATGGATCAGGAGGAGATATTTGTAATCCTCGAGGGAACGGCCGTGTTCGACACGCTCGAGGGATCAGCCCGAGTGTCAGCCGAGGGAGCGATTCGGTTCGCACCGGGCGAGTTTCACTCGGGTCGAAACGACACGAACGAACCACTCGAGATGGTGGCTCTTGGCGCGCCGAAGGAAACCGAAGACGTGAGAGTGCCGGCGACGTGTCCAGCCTGCGTAGAACCGAGGCTTCGGCTCGAAGGCGGTGGAGGGGATGTTTATTTTTCCTGCCCGAACGCCGACTGTGGTCGACGCTACCGTGCGCTCGCCTGCCCACACTGTGCTCACGAGACGCTTTCTTTTGTCGCCATAGAGGGGACTCCCGTTGTACGCTGTCGGGAGTGTGACAGCGACTTCGAACAGCCACCTCTCGAGCACATCGGGAAGGAATAATATCTCGGGATGTCTGGGATAATCACACCAGAAATAACTCGAAAAATGTATGTGCGCCCACTCACTTCATCCTACCATGCGCACCCTGGACGAAACGGATCTCGAGATCCTCAGACTCCTGGTCGACGATGCTAGACGCCCATACAGCGACATCGCCGAGCAAGTGAACGTCTCACCGCCCACCGTCTCAGATCGTGTCGAACGGCTCCAGGAATTGGGAGTCATCGACGGCTTTACCCTCGACATCGACCGCTCGACGGTCAGCGACGGAACCGAAGTGCTCATCGATCTCTCCGTTGCCCCGTCCGTCGACGATCGGATCGCCGACCGCGTCGCCGCCCTCGAGCAAGTCGAGCACGTGTTCATGACGACTGACTGTCGCCTCTTCGTGGTCGCGACGGTTCGTCAAGACCGCGTTCGGGCGTTGATCAGTGACGCTATCGACCTCGACCTTGTCGACACCTATCGCGTGCATCTCCTCGACAGTCGACACTGGTCACCGGCTATCGGGTCGGTCGAACTCACGCTCGCCTGCGATGAGTGTTCGAATACCGTCACGAGCGACGGCGTCTCGACCAGAATCGACGGCAACCTCTATCACTTCTGTTGTCCGACCTGTCAGTCGACGTTTCAGGACCGCTACGTCAGCCTGAACGAGTCAGCCTGATCAGCCGAAGTTCTCCATCAGTGCGTCCCCCGGATCACCGCCAGCATCCTCGAGTGCCGCCGTCACCCGTTCGATGAACCCGGCAAACCCGAAGACGTAGAACTGCCCATCCTCGAGATGGGTGGCGACGTGATCATCGAGTGTCTCTGCACCGTCGTCGAGCAGGGTGATGGTTGCCCCCTCGCCTTCGAGCGCCTCGAGTCGGTCTCGATGTGCGGGTTCGTCGTCCTCGTAGATCACTGTCGCGCCGTGTCCCGCACCTTGGGCGGCCTCCGCGATAGCCACTGCCGGCCCAATGCCAGGGCCACCGGCAACCGCTACGACATCGTTTCCTCCTTCGTAGGTCGTCCCACCGTAGGGACCGTCGATGGCAACAGTCTCACCCCCCTCGAGGGTTGCGAGCCAGGGGGCGAGCTCCCCGTCAGGGTCGACGCCGACAGTGATCTCGAACGTGCCGTCGGTGGGTGGACGAGAAAGGGTATAGTGCCGCGAGACCGGTTCCCCAGCCTCATCTGGCTGTGCACGCAGTAGCACGAATTGTCCCGGCAGGGCCTCGAACCCCGACGGCGTTTCGAGTTCGAGTGCAACAGTGGACGGTCCGACGTCGGTGACGCTGGCGACGGTAACGTCTTCCATACCCACGATAGCGTTGGCTGGTGGAAAGGTGTTGCTCATCGACGTGACCGACGAGTGCTGCCGCCGGAGAGTCGTTTATACGGATGGCGTACATACCATATAGTATGGGTTTCCGTATTGACCAGCGGGCGACAGAGTTTCGGGCGATCGACCGATTCGACGGGGGCATCGGCTGGATCGCTCATCCTGAAGAGACTATGGAACGTGCGAGTCACGCACTCGAGATCGACGGTGACGTCTGGGTATTCGACCCAGTCGACGCCGATGGCCTCGATGCGTTCCTCGAGGAACTCGGGAGGGTTCGTGGTGTCGTCGTGATGCTCGACAGACACAAGCGGGACGCTGGCGCCGTCGCGAAGCGACACGACGTGCCGGTGTATCTGCCCGAGTGGTTCGACGGCGTGAGTGAATCGATCGGCGCTCCTGTTACGCGGTTTGGTGACGAACTGGCTGATACCGGGTTCGAAACGTTCGTCATCAAAAACAGTCGCTTCTGGCAAGAAGTCGGGCTCTATGATCCCGGGCATGGAACGCTCATCGTCCCCGAATCTGTCGGAACTGCGTCGTACTTTCGGGCAGGAGATGAACCGCTGGGTGTCCATCCGATGCGTCGACTCGCTCCACCACGGACGACCCTGGCCGGCTACCAGCCCGAGCGGATTCTCGTCGGACACGGCACGGGAATCCACGACGACGCCTCGACTATCCTGCGAGAGACGCTCGAGAACGCACGGCGAGGGACCCCGAGGGCCTACGCCGGTGCGGTTCGTCAGCTTCTTCCGTTCTAACACTATCTGCTGGAAACCCAACGTATGCTGGGAACACCGATATATATAGCCCGTGCGCATTGCAACCGTGGTCTATATTACACGCGGGTTAGTCGACGTACTGCTCGAACTCGCGGCTGATGCTGCCCCGTCGACGGTCACAACAGGGCTGTCAGTGACTGATGCTGGCGACCTCAGCGGCGAGGACGCACCCCGTATCCCGCCGGATACACCCGTATTCACGGATTTCTTCTTGCCAGATCCGGGGAACTCGGTCAACAATGTTTTCGGTGTCACGCTTTCGACACCGGCTGCAGAGACCCAGGGTCGGTTCGTCTCTCACCCAAACGGCGAGTTACGGGTCACGCGATACGATGACCTCGCGCAGGTCATTTTCGTCGCCGTACCACCCTGGACCGATGACACCGATTCGTTTGCCGTCTACAATCGGGCCGGCGAGAAGCTGCCACTGGAGATTATCGATGCAGAACCGCCAGCACAGTCGCTCGATGGAGAGTACTGAACCGGGTTTCGGCTCGAGGGAGTAGCGGAGAGTGGTCTCAACGACCGTCCTCTCAAACGGTTTGATCCGCTTCAGCTTCGTCGACGACCTCGATGCCGCGGTTGTTTACGGCCATCGGGTCCAAGCCGACTTCCTGCAGGAACTGTTTGTACTCACGCTCGCAGGTCTCTGCAGCCTTTTGTTTCTCGCTCGCTCGATCACAGAGCGCGACGAGGTTTTCAGGTACGTCGTTCTGGTAGACGATCCAGTGATTGATCAGATCCGACAGCCGTCGAATTGGGCTGGTGAAGTGCCCATAGATTTCGAAGTTCAGGGCGTGATGGCCCCCGAACGGATCGTTCATGTACTTCGCCCGTGGCATCACTTTCATCACCGCCCACTGAATCTTATCGAGTTGCCGACCGGGTGCTTCCTCGAGCGTCGCGTTCACCGCTTTTCGTGGTTCGTCCCAGGTATCGCCGGGGATCGAGACGCCATCGAGTTCCTGAATCTCCTGGAGGGCTTTCGACCACTCGTCGGGTGTCGGCTGGGGGGGAACACGATACATGGCCTCGACCCCACGTGACCACATCAGCTCGTGGGTGACGGCTTTGTTCGCTTTCAACATACACTCCTCGATGATCGTATGCGCCCGGTCACGACTCGGATTGAGGACGAGTGAGCCATCCGCTTTTCTGATCTCGTGCATCCGGTTGGCGACCTCGAAGACGAGGCTGTTTTCGTCGTGTAACGGGGCGTCGGGGTCGTCCAGTCGTTTTTCAGCCTGGGCGTAGGTGAGCCGTTCGTCGGATTCGATCACCGATTTGTAAATGTCGATACTCTCGTAGCTCAGGGTTTCTTTATCCAGATGCATCTCGACGGTGTGGGCGAAGCGCTCCTCGTTGGGAACGAGCGAGCACACCGATTCGGCGAGAATCGGGGGCAGCATATGGATGGTGTACGCTGGCAGATACACCGTGTTCCCTCGCTCGACGGCCTCGGCCCACATCGCCGACTCGGGGTGGACGTAGTGGGTCACGTCGGCAATGTGCACCCAGAGGACGTACTCCTCCTCACGCTCTTCGATCGAGACTGCGTCGTCGAAGTCCTGGGCATCGATCGGGTCGATCGTCCACGTCGTCAGGTGTCTGAGGTCCTCTCTGTCGTCGATTTCGGCGTCGATATCCCCCTGGACGTCGCTGGTTAACTCCTCGGCTTCCTCCATGACGGCCGCCGGGAACTCGTCGCGGATCTCGAACTTCTCGAATAACTCCTCGCGTTTGTTCTCGAGGTGGCGAGCCAGGTCCGGAGCAATCTCGACGGGACCCTGCCCTTCGGCCGTGCCGGCTGCGGCCTGTGTATCGTCGCTATCAGTCATACCCGTGCCTACGAAAAGGAAGGCCAAAGTCGTGTCGGACACGTGGCCCGGTCTCGAGGGCGAACGCGGCGTTCACCTCCGCCACTCGCCTGGCGAGGCTGTGTCTCGCCGCCAGTAGTTCCCAACGATCGGGAGACTCCACTGAAATGCCCGCTCGTCACTCCAATCTTAGGGCTCGAGGACGCCCCGGAGCGTCGCCTCGTCTTGCATTCCGACGAGTCGTTCCGCCGGTGCCCCACCGGTGAACAGCACGAGTGTTGGTAATCCCCGCACACCGAATTGTTGCGCCAGTTGCGGGAGGGCCTCCGTATCTACCTTCGCGATGGTGCCATCGGTCTCAGCGGCGAGCCGATCAAGTACCGGTGCGAGCATCTGACAGGGGCCACACCAGTCGGCGTAGAAGTCGACGAGTACCCGGTCGTGTTGGGTGAGAACCTGCTGGAAGTGGGACTCGCTCGTGATGGCGATGGGCTCACTTGGGGTCTGTGACGTCCCCTCCGACGCCTGCTCAGCGGTGCCGGCTGCACGTGCTCTCAGTTCGGCCCGCTTTTGCTCACGGATTCGCTCGAGTTCGTCGTCCATACAGGACGTTGGAGTGCAATCGAAAAAACGATTCCGCGTTTTGTTCCCGACGAAGCAAAAAAGATCGTGTGTAATCAGCAGCGACGACCAGCAGCGTACGCCGTCCCTAGAACGGGAGTTTGCTGCGTAGCCAGGCGAAAAAGCCCTGTTTGTCCTCGTCTGTCGTCTGTAGCTCGGTCGATTCTTGCTCGAGGTCGGAAACGACGAGCTCCGTTGGCTCCGCTTCAGTACTCGCCTCGAGCGAGTACGCTGCCCTGGCAGTATCCGTGTCGGTAGACGAATCAGCGCCCGTTGTAGACAGGTCTTCATCCGTCGCCGCCGATTCGGTCGCTTCAGTGGCCTCACTCGAGGCGTCGGCCGCCGAGTCGGCTTCCGCAGTGGCACTTCCTTCGGCGGCGGCTTCGTCAGTGGGGGTGGTGTCGGTGTCTGTTGTCTCTTCGGTCGCTATCGTCTCCTGTTCGTCGGGCGTGGACGGTTCCGAAGCTGGTTGGGATCCAGTGTCGCTCGAGCTGGCTGGCGTCTCCGGTTCCGTGTCCGTCCTCGAGGAGGATTCGCTAGCCGACGCTGGAGCAGCATCACTCTCGGCACTGGGTTGGGGTTCGGGATCGAATTCGAACCCTGATTCGGAATCGGATCCAGATTCGGCTTGGGCCGGAGGCGCGGAATCGACATCCGCCGCCGATTCGTGATCCTCCGCTGGCTTGCCCCTGGCAGTCGCCACTCCAGCGCCGGTCTCCGTCGCCCCACCGGAGTCTTCCCCATCTGCGTCCGGATCGTCGACCCAGAGAAACGTGTCCTCTTTGGTGCGCCCGGTCAACAGCAACGAATCCAGTGCCGATTCGTCTACCAGGTCCTCGTCGATCGTGTCTTCGGATGGCGAATCCGGCTCGTCCGCACTCGCAATGATGGCTTCCGGACTCTCGTCCTCGAGCACGTCGTCCATCCCACTCTCGTCGTCGACTTCCGCCTGTAACTGCCCGAAGACGTCGGCGGCAGTCACGTCTTCGACGGCCGATGTATCCCCGTCGTCGTCCTCGCTCTCACTGTCAGCCTCCCGGCCTGTCCCCTCGAGCGGATCCGACTCGATATCGCCGAACAGGTCGTCCATGCTCGGGCTGGCATCGGGGTCCCCCTCCCCTGATTTTTCATCGGCCGTACTCTCTGTCATGTACTCGTTCAGTA
>PUKM01000171.1 GCA_003552325.1 Natrialbaceae archaeon
CTCGAGCGACGACGTCCAGTCCGGGGCTGTAGTACGAAACCGGGTCTCCTTCGGGTCGCTCGAAGCCGTTGGCCGCGAACAAGGTATTCTCTCGAACGTCAGCGTCGGCAGGGTAGAGGGTCCAGGGACCGTGATCGATCCGTGCCGTTCGAACCCCTCCGTCGGGCCCCTCCGTGAACAGGCGATACCGTTCGGTCAGGAATCTGGCGTGATCGTCCGTCGTGGCTTCGAACGGCTCGCCCGTGGGCCAGTAGGTCGCGCGATAGGTCGCCGCTCGAGCCCCCGGATGACGACGACGGCTTTCGAAGTGAACGCGCCCATCGACCCACTCGAGGCTCGTCCGGGCGTAGTAGTAGGCCAACCCGTGAAGCACCCGAGCGCCGAGGACGCTCGCCAATCCGTCGGCATCCAGGCTAAAGAAGTAGACACCAGAGCGGTCCCCACAGGTGACGTACGTCCGAAGGTTCAGTTCCGGGAGCGCGACCCCAAACGCAGCAGGGACACCACGAGGTCTGACCGCGACGTTCGTGTAGGGCACGACGGTGAGCCACGCTGATCCGTCGTACGTGTCCGGCGAGAGCGCCGCAGGGAGGCGTTCCTCGAGTCGCTCGGGATCGATCGGCCAGGACTGAAAGAGGAGGTGTCGCCACCCCATTGCCAGGTCGAGTGGCATAGGCGGCGCTCAGGACGGTGGAGTGATAAGACGTCGGTTGGCGGCAGGCTCCAGTCGAGTGAGCGGAAGAGTTAAATAAAGGTGTAAAGTACGCTTTACTGTAAAACGAGCTTTACACCATGATGACCGATATTGAATCCGCTCGCCAGAGACAGAAAAAGCGCCAACAGTACCGCCGATGGTCGAACTACAGCCTTTGGGGCGGAATTTTCGCCCTCTTCGCCGCCGTCGCGGTCTGGGTCGTGTATCCAGATCCGACGGTCGTGTACGCCGGGACGATTCTCTATTGGCTCGGCTTTTTCGGGATGCTGGGCATTCAGTACGGGACTGAGATCGACCTCGAGGACGAACGCCAGGACGAGGTTGCGAGCAAGGCCGGGGCAGTGACCCTTGGAATCGCCGCTGTCGTCGGCGTCCTGTTGACGCCCGCTGCCGTTGCCGTCGACGCAACCGGTGTCTACGACGTAGCGCCCGAATTCTGGGGAATCATCTGGACGTTCGTCGGACTGTTCGTCGTTTTCGGTATTGCACACACCTACTACGATCACCATCACGCATGAAAAACGACGTGCGGAGCTATCGAGAGGAGCGGGACCTGAGCCAGGGCGACCTGGCGGCGCTCGTCGGTGTCTCTCGTCAGACGGTCAACGCTATCGAACGCGACCGGTACGACCCCTCCCTCGAGCTCGCGTTCAAGCTCGCCGCCTGCTTCGAGTGTTCGATCGAGGCATTGTTCGATCCCGAACTCGAGTCGTAGTCAGGACTCGAGTTCGGCGACGGCTTTCCGAAACAGGGTGTCGAGAATTTCCGGCGTCGTCGGGTGGTACGCCCGGTCCGGGAGGTCACGCACGTCGAGACGCATTTCGACGGCGAGTTGCATAGTTTTGGCCATCACATCCGCGTGGAGGTGGAGGCCCTGATAACCGATGACACTGCCATCGTCGGCGTTGACTACCAGGGTTGCGAGCCCCTCGGGATGGTTCTTGCTCTTGAATACCCCGTCACTCGAGGCCTCCGTGGTGACGACGATCGTATCCATCGCCGATTCCGCCGCCGTCTCGGGTGTGTGGCCCAATCTGGCGACTGGATACACCCCAAGACCTGAAAAGATGACGTGGTGGGGGATGTTCGTGTAGGGCTCGAGTGACTCGCCTGCGGCGTGTCGCAAGATGTTTCGGCCGGCGGCGAACCCCTGTTCTTTGGCCACGTGGAGGATCGGTTCGCGGCCGTTGACGTCACCCACGACGAACACGCGCTCGTCGGTAGCCGCTTGCATCGTCGGCTCGACCCAGTCCCGCGTCGCCTCGAGGCTGGTTTCCTCGAGGCCCAGTCCCGCAATGGTCGGCCGTCGGCCAGTGAACAGATAGAGTTGGTCAGCGTCGACGGTTTCGGTCGTCCCGTCACGGTCGACAGTCAGGCGGACACCGCCGTCGTCCCTAGGCTCGAGGTGGCGCTCGTCCGCATTGGTCAAGATGTCGATATCGAAGTGGTCGCGATAGAGATCGAGTATCGTTTCGCCGTACGCTGGCTCGAGTTCATCGAGTGGATGATCGTCGTGCTCGATGACAGTGAGGTCCACACCGCCGACCTCGCTGAGATACGGGACGAGTTCGAGCCCGATGTAGCCAAAGCCCATCACGATCCCGGAATCGGGGAACGTCGTCGCGTCGAGGACGTCCGCGCTCGAGTGAAAGTTCACGTCCTCGATGCCTGGGGTCCCTGGAACGTTGAGCGTCGATCCCGTCGCGATCACCACGTAGTCCGGCTCGAGCGTGCGGTCACCGACGGCGATGACTCGATCATCGACGAATCGGGCCGTCTCGTGCAGGAACTCGACGTTCTCATGGGCAGCCAGGTCGTGGACGTGTGCGCGGCGATGCTCGGCAAAGCCGTGGATGTGCTCGTCTTTTTGCGCGATAATCGCCTCGGGATCGACGGTCGGTACTCCCTCGAGACGGTCGTCGTGCCGGGCCTGATACCGGTGTTTTGCGGCCGAAAGGACGTCCTTCGAAGGCATACATCCCCGAAGGATACAGAGCCCGCCGCCGGGTTCCCCGTGATCGATCAACGTCAGTTTCAAGGTTTGTGTCTCGGTTCGGTCGAGCAATTCGTCGGCAACAGCGACACCCGCACTGCCGTAGGCCCCGATAATGGCCACATGAATGTCGTCCATGGTGGCAGTTTGATGGGCACGGTCATAGGCGTTCGTGCGCTCGTGCTCAACACGCACACGACCACCCTACAGGAGCACGGACTCGAGCGCCCAATAGCCTGCAAACGAGACGACGATTGCTCCAGCGAGCGACAACACCCAGGCGAGGACGGTGAATCCCATCTTCCGGGCACTAACACCGCCGCCGGTGCTTGAGGCGGCGTAGCCGCTGCCGATGATCGCACTGACGACGATCTGGTTGAACGAGACGGGAATCCCGAACAGGATCGCGACCTGTGCGATGGCAAACGAAGGGATGAGGGCGGCGATCGACCGTCGCGGGCCGAGTGAGGAGTAATCCTGTGAGATAGCTTTGATCATCCGTGTCGCGCCCGTCCAGGCACCGACGAGGAGGCCAACGCCACCACCGACGAGCAACGCAGTGAGCGAGAGGCCGACGTCCGGTGCGATCGGTAACAGGGGGCCGACGGCCAGCCCGACCTGACTGCCCCCTGCGGAAAACGCGACCAATGCTCCGAGTGCGAGCAGGAAGTGCCGTTCGGCGACGGTCGTCCCGTGGCGCATATCCAGCCAGAGCGCGCCGACACAGAGACTTGCGAGGCTGATCGAGACGACTCCAACCATGACCGTTTCGGGACCCGGAAGCGGACCCGCCAAGGATTGGGCGATAGAGGCACCCTCGTTGCCGGAGCCGAGGACGGCAAACTCGATGTTCGCCAGTAACAGCCCGACGAGGCCGGTCAGCCCCAGGACGACGTATCGCTCGGGTATCGGTTCTTCCCGGAGCGCTCGAGCGATCAGATAGGCGGCTCCGCCCCCGACGAACGGGGTGAGCAACCAGAGCGTGGCGATCTCCTGGTACTTGAGCCAGGCCGGATCGCCGCCCATCGCCAGGCCGACGCCGATGACGGCTCCGGTGACGGTGAACGCCGTCGCTATTGGATAGCCCGTAAAGACACCGATAGCGACCAGAATAGCCGCGATGGTCAACCCGAGTGTGGCCGCTTCGGCGGTGAGCGTGACGTTGCCGATGAGCTCGGCTCCGACCGCTTCTGAGACGTTTTCGCCCTGGAAGATGGCCCCGAACAGACAACAGATGCCGACCAGAAAGCCCGCTCGCATCACCGAAATCGCGTTGGCCCCGACCGCCGGCGCAAAGGGTGTCGAGCCGCTCGAGCCCGCGCCGATGGTCCAGGCCATGAAGAGACTCGCCAGCGCGGCGAGTGCGAAGGTGAGCAACGTGGCGATGTCGACCATTCGATGTCCAGCTATATTGGGAGCCCATACAAGTGTGTGCCGACTGGCGACGGCTCCTGTCTTCCCTGGCGCATCACTCGAGTGGAAATACGCAAACCGCTTGACTCAGGCCTGTTAAAAGGATCAGTTCGTCGTCGAACGCGAGTGTTCGGCCGGTTCCGGCGGTGGCTCAGCGCCCTCGATCGCTTCGGCCGCTTCAGTATCCTTCTCGACCGTGACGTGCCAGCGGTCGATATCGTCTTCGTAGGTCGCCAATCGGTCTGAAACGTCGGATTTGAGGGAGTCATCGTTGACATTGACCTCGAAGACGAATTTCGTCGTGTCGCCACGCCCGGTCTGTTGGATATTCGCGCTAATGAGTTCGTTGTCGAAGTAGTATGGCGCGAGCTGTGTCATCACCTTGCGATAGACGGTGTCTTCGACCCGGCGCAACGCCTTGCGACTCGCGGTATCGGCCGCTCGTGTCATGTAATCGACTGACTCTCGCCAGTTGTCGACGGCGTGCTCGGCATCGTCTTCCTCGAGCGCGGCGTACGATTCTGAGAGTTTCTCGCCGGCCGTTTTGACGTCATCGTCGGCGTCTTTGCCCGCTTTTTCGCCTTCGCCCTCTTCGACACTCGCCTGCTCGGCAGTCTTCTCGCTCACGTCAGTCTCGAGACGTTCGTGGGCTTTCGGCCGCCACTCGTCCCACTCCTCGAAGGCCCGGGCAAACCGGGCATCGGCATCGAGTTCCGGGTCGTGAACGCCCAGTTCCCGGAGCGCCTGGGTGATCCGCTCGCCGTGTTCGACGACGTCACCCCAGTCGCCGCGTGTCTTGAAGCCCGATATACTCTCTTCCATCTCGTTGGCAGGTCCATAAGCCCGCGGACATTATAAACTTCGTCGCTCGCAGGTGCCGGCCACGGGTCAACGACCTTTTGACTCCCGAGGTCGAACCCAGGCCAATGACGACACTCGAGGCGAAACAGACGGCCGCGATCAGTGACTTGGCCACCCACGATGGCGTCCTCGTCGCCTTCTCCGGTGGGGTCGACTCGAGTACCGTCGCGGCGTTAGCCGCTGACGCCCTCGGCGAGCGGGCCGTTGCCTGCACCGCAAAGAGCGAAACCCTCCCTGCCGCCGAACTCGAGGATGCAAAGCGCGTCGCTGCCGAAATCGGCATCCGTCACGAGGTCGTCTCGTTCTCGGAACTCGACAGCGAGGCCTTCGTCGAGAACGACGGTGATCGCTGTTATCACTGCCGGACCATGCGCCTCGGGAAGATGCTCGAGAAGGCGCGCGAGCTCGGGATCGAAACCGTCTGCGACGGGACGAACGCCGACGACCCTGGTGCTGGCCATCGACCCGGGTTGCGCGCGGTCGAGGAACTCGAGATCCACTCGCCACTGCTCACCCACGGCTTTTCGAAGGCGGACGTTCGCGCAACCGCCGACCAGTATGGCCTCTCTGTCGCCGACAAACCTTCGATGGCGTGTCTGTCCTCGCGGATCCCGACAGGACTGCCCGTCACGGAAGCACGACTGAGCCGAATCGAACGCGCCGAGGCCCTGATCCGTCAGTGGGGCTTCGAGGGCTTTCGCGTCCGCGATCACGACGGTCTGGCCCGGATCGAAGTCGCGCCGGACGACCTCGAGGACGCGCTGGATCCAGCCTTCGTCGAGTCGGTACGTGATCCCCTCCAGGAGCTTGGATTCGAACACGTCACGCTCGATCTCCACGGGTATCGAACGGGCAGCGTGAGTCCGGGTGGTGAGGAAGCTGTCGAGGGCGAGGACCCGCTGGTCGAGGACGTGTTCTCCGTGTCGTATCCAGGCGGCGACGAGTAAGGTTTCTCGAGAGGGTCCGCCTTCATCGTGCCAAACCCACGACTCGAGCGGGCCGGAAAGGTAATACACGTGCTCGAGAGACAGTCTTTCGTGCACTCACGGGTATGCTGGATCGGGCTGTTGCTGGTGTGTTTGATGCTGGCTGTCGGGGTGGCTGCCGGCCCTGCCGGGGCTGATGAGGGGACGACCCTTCCCGATGTCGTCCACTCGGGTGAACCGGCACTCGAGATGGCGACCTCGGCCGAGGGAACGTTCGAAGCGACGCACGTCGACCAGCTGGCGGTACAAAAAGTAACACAGTCCGCGCCAGTGGCCCAGAACGCGACTTCCGGGGGCAAAACGAGCGCCACCAGCGAAGACGCCGGGTTACTCGAGGAAACGGTCCACCTCGAGCACCACCCTGACCAGCCAGGGGAGTTCGAAGCCGTAGTGCAGTATGCCGTTCCCGACGTCGTCACCGAACTCGAGGTCCAGCCAGTTGACGGCGACGTCATCTCGAAAGCTGGGTTCGAGGAAACACCTGACGGCTCGTATGAGTGGGGCGTGGACGATTCCGAGAACGGTCCTGAACTTCGACTCGCACTCAAGGCGAACCGGACGGATATCGGCCACCACGAACGCGGGCAGGACACCGATCACGCCCACCCCCACGAGCGCGGCGACGGCTACACCTTCGGCGACACTGGCGAGTGGGGAATCGTCGCCGTTCCACAGCTCAACCTGGCCTGGAGCCAGACGGAGGCCGTCGGAACGACACAGACGGTAACCGTCGAGGACCAAGGCATTGCTGGCTCGAATATCGCGGTTTTCGGTCCCACTGAAACCCACGAGACCACGGTCGATGGGGAGACGATCACGCTCGCCGTCCCTGAGGCTGCC
>PUKM01000226.1 GCA_003552325.1 Natrialbaceae archaeon
GGGTCATCGTCGTCGACGACGGGGTGGCGACTGGGGCGACGACGCGAGGGTGTCTCCGTCGGGTAGCCAATGCCGGTGGCGAACACGTGACGCTGGCCGTACCGGTTGGCCCACCGGACACAATCGACAGTCTGCGTGAGGAGGCTGATACTGTCGTCTGCGTCGAAACCCCGGCCCGGTTCAGTGCTGTTGGCCAGTGTTATGAGCGGTTTGGACAGGTACCTGATGCGGAAGCCATGGCCTACCTGGATACCGACTGAAACGCCCTTCTCTTAGGCAAGGAGGCTCTCAGGAATCCTCAGCCTGTCCACTGCCTCCGTCGTTGTCTCCTGACTCGGATTGTGGGCCACCACCGGTCTGGGCTTCCATAGCATCACTCCACCCACCGGCATCGACGATTTCGAACAGTTTGTGCCAATCCTCGTCGTTCTCTGGAAGGAGATCACGTAATTGCTGGAAGTCAGAGGGTGGGACGGTCGACGCCACCAGGTCGATGATGATCCGTGCGTGGTAGGCGGCTTCCGGTGGGTCGACGCCCTCGCCTTCGATGTCGCTCACCCGCTTGACGAACGTTTTCCAGTCGAAGCGTTGCCCGTGTTCCTCGACCGCTCCCGTCATGTACCACTTGATCTCGAGGGGCAGGTTGGCGGCGAGGTCTTCGGCATTCCCTTCCGGAATCCGCTCGCCAATCGTCATGAGCGTCGCCCGAATCGCCCGTACGGTTCGGCCGGTATCCGGGAGTTCGAGTCGATGCTGGACCGCTCCCGTGAACTCGTCGAATTGCATGTCACACCGACGGTCCACGAGCAGGGACGTGAATCCCGGTGACACATCCATGTCTGTGAGATGTTTCAGGTGATCGGATTTTCGTGTCCGTCTTGCACAGGGCACATCCACTCGAGGGTGATATCGCCACTGGGTCGAGTTCTCGAATGCGGTGGCTTTCGATAGGCACGCACAGAATTTTCACCCGACTGGTCGTGGCGAGGGTATGGACGTGGAACTCGATATTCGGACCACTGCTCGAGTCGATATTGTCGATGTGACCGATGCCGTCGAAGACGCCCTCCCCGATGGGACTGAGACTGGCCTCTGTACGATCTTCGTTCCGCACACCACCGCTGGGGTACTCGTGAACGAAAATGAGCCACGATTGGTGTCTGATTTCGAGTCCCTCCTCGAGCGACTGGTCCCCAGTGGCGAGGAGTACGAGCACGACGCCATCGACGATAACGCGGCCGCCCATCTCCGGGCCTCGATTCTCGGTGAGAGTGTGACCGTTCCGATCGCCGATGGGGCGCTCACACTTGGGACGTGGCAATCGATTCTGTTCGTCGACTGCGATGGACCACGTGATCGCAGACTCCGTGTCTCCGTTACCACCCGCGAGAGCTCGTGATGATGGAGCGGTGTTCAGCGGTGTCGATACCGTAACTGAACGATCAGGAATGCACCGAGCGTCCCCGCCAGTACCGTGGTGAGGATACCGAAGCCGGGGATCTGATCGTCACCGGTATCGTCGTCCGGTTCAGTGTCGTCTCCGACGGCTGTGTCATCGACGTCATCGGTGTCGTCAACGTCGTCGACATCGTCCACGTCGTCCGTATCGTCAACGGGATCGGACACTGCGTCGACAGTCACGTCATCGATGAACTCCGCATCGACAGCGACCTCGTACGTCCCGGCGGTATCGAACTGGTGGACGAACTCGAGGGTGGTTTCACTTCCTCCTTTGAGCGAGACCGTCTCGTTGGCGACGGTTTCGTTGTCGATTTCGAGTCCGAGAGTGTGGTTTCCGGGCTTCTCACCGACGTTCTCGAGGGTCACGCCGACGCCGACCGTCTCGCCCTCCTCGACGGTCGTGTCGGTGAGTTCGAGATCAATTAGCTCGAACGCCGCTGGGTCCTCCTCGGGTGGGTCTGGTGATGGTGCAGGCACCGGTGGTTGTGTGGCGCCGTCGTCGTCGTCCTCAGCTGCTGGCTCGGTGAGTCCAGCGCTTCGCGTGTCCGCGTCGGTATCGCTGGCGACGGTGAGGTCGACGGACGGACCGTGTTCGGTTCCAACCTCGTAGGTGAGGGTCTCGTTCGTCCTAAACCCTGGCTCGAGGTGGGTGTCGACGGTGTCGATTTCGTCTCCACCAGCAGTGAGCACGAGGGCCTGTTCGTCGGCTTCATCGTCGCGGTTGATCGTCTCGACGTCGACCTCGAGTGTCGAGCCATCATCGACGGTCTCGGTGACGTTAGTGATCGAGACGTCGAACGTCGGTCGATCCTGGTCGTACAGTGGGCCGACTTCGTCGCTGAAGCCAGTCGTCTCCGGCGTTGCGTCGGGCACCTCACCCTCGACGCGGAGCGTCACGGAGGTTCCCGCTTCGACACTCCCGAGGTCGACGTCGGTAGCGGTGAACGTCGGACTCGAGTCGGTTGCGTTCTCCACGTGTGTTGTGGTCTTACCGAGGATAACGCCGTCATCGTCGGCGATGGTGACGGTCGCGTTCGTCGCCCCGACACCGCGGTTAGCTACCAAGACCTCGGCGGTCACGTTCTCCTTGTCTGTGGTGTACGTTGCCGACCCGAGGTCGAGGTCGGGTTGTAAGAACCACATCGGCGTGGTCTGGCGCTCGGTGGCCGATTCCTCGAGCGTCCCCTCAGGGTCGAGATGGACAGCGTCCATCGTCGACTGGTTGATCACTTCCACATCGACCGTCGTGGACACTGTTGCGTTCTCGTCCGGCTCGACGTGACCGAGGGTCTCGTTAGCGAGCTCACCAGTCCCGTCGTCGAAGCTGACTGGGACGTCGGTTGCGACTGCGCCATCCTCGTTATCGATGACCGCCTCGAGTGTGACGAGATCGTCGTCGTGTCGTTCGCTCGTGACCGCGTCGATCGAGAGGTGTGGCGTGTGAGCAATGACGGTCTTTGATTCGGTACCATCGTGTGTCTCCTCGTCGTGGACGACATCCACGTCAAAGCTCCCTGTCTCGTCGACGGGGAGTTCGAGAGTGTCCGTTACGTCGTCTCCCGCATCGAGGACGCCGTGGGATTCCGTCTCGAGGACCTCAGTACTATTCGAGACCTGGATGGAGACGTTCTCGCCCGTGGCGATGTCACCGACGTTGTGGAGTTCGTACTCGATTGTCGCGTGCTCGCCAACGCCAGCCTCTGTGGTGCTAGCTTGCAGGTCAAACGCGGGACGGAACTCGTGGTCGGAGACAAAGATGTCGTTCGTTGCGTTCATATCCATCTCCTGTACGGCGTAGACAGCGTGGAAGCCATCACCATCGGGTGCAGTGGTCACGTCAGCGTGCCACGCTGTGTGGTTCGCTTCGTCGAGGACGACGTGCTCGCGGTCGTGTATCCAACCGTCACCTCGATCCAGACGATAGACGAGGTCGTGGGTGGCTTCGCCATCGGTCTGAGCACGGTAGGTGAGTGCCGTTTCCGCACCACTGGACTCGAGGTCGAGTTCGGAGACGTCTCGAATATCTTCGCGCAGTTCGAGCGTCTCGTATGCGTCACCATCGCTTTCGTAGAGGGTGGGCTCGAGCATGCCGTCGGTCCAGACAGTTCGTCCGCCGGCGGTGGCCACGTTGGTGACGTTCCCCATCTCGTGGTGAACGAGTTCTTCGGTTCGCTCACCGTCTTCGATGCGTTCGGTGACGACGGCTTCCGTTCGACTCTCGCCATCGAGTGGACTTGCTGTCGGGCCATCCTCGAGGGTCGCATACGCCAGCGTTGGTGTTGTCTCGTCCTCGTGGCCGAGTGCTGGCAGCGTTGCGTCCTCGATGGACGTGGGCTCGCTCGCGTTCCCGTCTGCTGTGACCGTTGTGTACTGTACGTCGCTGCCGGAGATCGTCTCGCTGTTGAACTCTACTCCCTCCCAGGCGAGGAGCCAGCCGTCATCGCTCGGCACAGCTGACGGCTGGGTTTGCATTTCGTCGGTGTCAGTGAGGACGGTCGGTTCGCTCCAGCCGTCTCCGTCGTCGATCGCGTAGGCGATTTCGTACTGTGAGAGCAGGTCGCTCGGATCGTCGACTGCCTCCTCATCGATACTCTCGTTCCACGTCGACCACACGGCGATGACACCCTCGTCGCTCACCGCTAACGTTGGGTATTCGTCGCTCGTGTTGTCGTCGGTGAGTGACTCGGGGCCAGTCCACTCGTCTTCGGTCACGTTGTAGCGCTGGTACTTGAGGTCTCGCCCGTCGCTCACGTTCTTCGTTTCGTCCTGTGCACTCCAGACGACGAGCAGTTCGTCGTCGATAGCGGCAATTGCTGGTTCGGTATCCTCGAGGTCACGATCGGTGAGTCGCTCGAGGTCATCGTTAGCGTCTGCGTGGGTCGCGACCTCGTCGTCAGTGAGTGGGCGGTCGCCGTATTTGTCGGTGAACTCCCATTCGAGTTCGTCGTCTGACCACTCCTCTTGCGCAACTAGGAGGCCGTTGTCGAGGCCGTCACCCCATTCGGCCGGGCCGAATTTTGGCCCCTCGCTCGCCTCCAGTGGCCCACAGAAAACCCCGAGGTCGGCATCAAGGTACGCCTCACCGTGGAAGGTGGGGTCGTCCTCATTGCGGTCCTCGACGTCTTCCCCGAACTCGTTCTTCCCATCGACTGAACCTGAAGCGGCTGCGAGCACGCCACACCCCGCGATGTCGAGTGTCGCATCGGCCCCGAGCGTGGTACCGGCCCCGAGAGCCCCCTCTTCGACCACAATGAGGGTTTCATCGCGATGCTCCTCGACCAGGGTTCTGAGGTCAATAGTGATACCAGCGCTGACGCTTCCGACGTATGGGGCATCGAAACCTGCTCTCGGCCCTGGGAAATCGCTCAACTCTTCGGATTGCGTAAAGTACCCCGACTGGACAACAAGGTCTGAATCCAGTTCGGCAGAAACCTCTTGCTCACCCTCCAAGCTGGCACCGAGAATCCGGGCAACGGGATTGTCCCCTTCGTCCTCTCTGATCACTGTCGCGGCAACGGTGTCCGTGTCATACGCGAAGGTGAATAACGGTTGGCTGGCGAGTTCCAACCTGACACCATCGAACGGCAGTTCATCGATGTCGGTCGCCTCCTCGATCACCCTTTTCGGATCGATCATCGTGGTAATCTCACCATCCTCTTGGTCGACTTCCGCATCCTCGAGGGGTTCTTCGAGCCAGTCGGGCGTTTCCATCACCGAGACCATCTCGGTCATTTCCCACTCACCGCCGTCGGTACTCACGGCCGTAACAGTCAACTCTTCGTCTTGCTCGAGTTCACCAAGGTCGAACGTCGCCTCAGCTTCTTGAGAGAACCCGTCGGTTTCTGGGTCCTTCGTGATCGTCTCGTCGCCGAGCTCGAAAATAAATTCGTCAACGTTGACCGCCTCGGAGCCAATGGCGGAGTCGTAACTGGTCAACCGTGCAGTGAACGTCTCCTCCCACTCGATACCGGTCAGCGGCGTCCCGTCAACGTCGCGATCGATTGATGTGGCGGCCATTGGCTGAGGATCCCATTCAAACACTGGGAACGGAACCGTGACGTCAACGGATTCTGCGGTGCCGTCAACATCCGTGACGTTCACCGTGTTCGTCCCGAAGGGGACCTCCCCAACGTCAGCCGTGTACTCGTGGAAAACGACTGGGCCCTGTGCAGTCTCGCCATCGCCGAAGTCCCAAGTTGGATTCCTCGCGTCGGTCGCCTGGAACATAATCGTCTCCCCGAGTTGAGGCTCATTGGGTGTGACAGAGATTCCGAGATCGATCTCTTGAACCGCAACTGGGACCGCAACAGATTCGTTGGCGACCACGGCCGAGAAATAGTACTGACCGATGTCGTTTTCATCGGTCTCCCACTCGAAGGTGATCGCCTCGCTCTCACCCGCAGCAAGGTGAACGGTTTCGTTGGCAACTAACTCGTCGTCCTCGTCTCGCAGTTCGACCGCTTCTGCCCCACTTTCGTCACCAACGTTTTCGACGGTCGCGTTCACCGTGAACGTTTCATCTTCATTCACTGGGGAGTTCGTCGACTCAAGTGAGAGTTCGAACGTCGCAGGGACGAATTCGTCGACGGTGACCTCGGTCACATCGTCGTCAGATCCTCCTTCCACTTGGAGCACGTGGTCGCCTGCATCTCCATCGTCAGTATCCCACTCGAGTGTCACAGATTTGTTCTCTCCACCGTCGAGGTCGACCGTTTTGTTGTCAAATAGGGTGTCTTCACCGTCTCGAAGTTCGATCGTTTCGGAGACGTCCTGGGCCCCGGTGTTCTCGACGGAGACGTTCGCCTCGAGCGTCTCACCCTCAATTACTGGTGCGTTCGTGTCGGTGATCTCGATCAGGACGGGAATCGGCTCGAGTTCGAAATCCTGGGTCGTGGATTCGCCGTCGATCACGTTCACCCCTGTCACTTGGTCGCCTTCATACTCTTCGGCGGAGGCTGTTAGGTCGTAGGCACCGGGCTCGAGTGTGTCAAACGTGTACGTTCCATCCGACGCAGTCGTCGTATTATCGACCAGGTCGTCCGTTTCGTTGTCAAAGAGCACGACGTCAGCGTCGGCAATCGGGTCGTCGGTGTCGGCGTCGGTGAGTGCTCCCTCGATGAAGCCCTCGGGGTCAGGTTCGTCGTCGACGACGACCGAATCCACAGCGATCGGTTCGGCACCGACAGGTGGGTCGGGGTCGTCGACGTCGAGTTCGTCCCAGAGTTGAGCGAATACCTCGTCATCAGCCTTTAGGCCACCAATTTCAGCCGCATCGACCGTGATCGATCCATCCTCATCAACGCGGTGCAATGAA
>PUKM01000030.1 GCA_003552325.1 Natrialbaceae archaeon
CCGACCGGTCATCCGAGATCGCCTCACGGCCGGACTGCGCCCACCAGTAGGCAGGCTCGCCGTCAAGGATCGTCTCGACGTCCGTGCCGCCGCCGTACGGGTCGGAGCCGTTCTCCGACTCCCGCTCCGTCGTCACACGCATGCGAAGCGCGTGCCTCACAGCTGGTCCTTGAACCAGAACTCGTCCTTGAAGCGGCCCGTCTCTGGCAGCAGATAGCCCTCCATCTGCACCGTGCCGACGCCGGCCTTGCCGACCGCCCGACGGATCGTCTTCGCCTCATCCGACGTCGCGAAGATCCCTTCGGTCTTCGCGCCCGAGTACCGGTAGTTGCCGACCTGCTCGGACTCGTGACCCAACGGGTTCACCAGAGCCCGATGCACCATCGACGCGACCGCCGGCTTCACCGCCGCAGGCGGATCCTCGAGGTCGTCGTCGGCGATCTGCCGTGCCAGCGCTGACGCGTCCTGCAGCAGCGCGTCAGCGTGCTGCGGGTCGACGTCGTAGCCGAGCCGCGCCTCAAGCTCGTCGACCGACAGCAGAAGGTCAGGCACCGAACCGCTCCTTCAGCTCGGCCTTGGTCAGCGCCTCGGCCTCGCTGCGGCCCATGCCCTCCGACACGGCAAAGTCGACCCAGCCGGCCTTCAACGCCGTCTCGTCAGGCCGCGTCGCAGCGCCCGCGTCCGACTGCTCGGGCGAGCGGATCTGCCAGCCCGCAGCCTTGTACGCCTTCTCGCTGTGGTCGGGGACGACGCGGCGTCGCCCGGCCGAGTGGTAGAGCACAGGCATTACGGGTCTCCTCTCACCCACATGAGCGCCGGCTCGCCGTACTTGACGACGGCGTGTAGCCGGTGGTTGCCGTTCGACAGTCGGTTCGGTGACACGCTGATCGGCTGCCGGTAGTGGCGGTCCGGGTCCCAGTCGCCGTTGCGCATCCGGCGGGCGAACTCGTCGACCCTCGAACGCACGAGCCGGGACTGGCGGCTGCGGGCGAGCCACGCCCGAGCGTCGTCAGGCGTGACCCGCCGCAGCACCGGCCCGTCCACTAGGCAGCGGTGTCGAGCTTGTAGAACCGCTTGACGTCCGGCGCCGTGTCGTCACTGTCAACCACGGCAGCCGACCCGGCGAACGTCGACACCACGCTGGTGTCCGACAGGATGTCCGGGCTGTACTGGAAGATGTGACGCACCCCGAGGCCCTGGCTGGTCGCCGTGCTCGAGTCGGTCGCGCCGCGAGGCTCGACCGGCGTGCGGTTCGCCATCGCGAAGCCGGACCGGTGATAGGCCACGGCGGTGCCGGAGTCGAGGCCGTTGGACTCGACGACGGTGAACCCGGCGATGTTGCCGACCACCGCGTTGCGCAGCGCACCGTCGGTGTCGGGAACCTCACGGTTCACCAGCACCTTGAGGATGCGGCTGGCGATCTCCGGCGAGACGGCGAGGTACCGGTCACCCGGCGGCACGTTGTTGTTCCCGAGGAACTCGCGCGCCCCGTAGATCTTGTCGAGCGTGTCGTCGGTGTCCTCCGACGAGGCGAACGACGCGTCCGCAGACTGGTCGTTCATGACGGTGGTGAGGGTGTCCTCGGCGCCAGTGGCCACCGCGGCGACCTGCACGCGGGTCACCTGACGTGCGAACGACTCGATGTCGAGCGACAGCTCCTCGTCACTGATCCGCTTGCCGTGGTACAGGTGCGACAGCGTCACGTTGACGGGGATCTCGTCGATGTCGTCGTAGGTGATTGAGTCACCGGGCGACGACTGGGTACGGGCGGTGCCGGGCTGCGGCACGCGGACAGTGATCGTGTCCCCGTTGTGGCCGGCGAACTCGCCGCCAGGGATCATCGACACGGTGCGAGGCAGCACCAGCTCACGAACGAGCAGTTCGATCGCGACACTGGAGATGCCCTGTGCGGTCAGGAATGCCATCGGCTAGTCCTCCATCAGATCAGAGACCGCCACGCATCACGCTGTCGGCGATCTTCTTCGGGTCAGGCTGTGGTCCGCTGTCCGACGCGCCGGGCCGCAACCGCTCACGAGGAGTGCGCTGCGGGCTTTCCGACTGCTGCGTCTCGCCAAGCAGCTCGAGGATCTCGTCGGCCTGCGACTCGAGTTCCTCCTGCGTTTCGCCGGTGAGGAACTTCATCGCCTTCTTCGGCACGCCCTTCTCGGTGGCAACCTCGAAGCGAAGCGCCTTCGCTTCGGCCTGCTGGGCGCGCTTCTCTGCCTCGGATGCCTTGTCGGCGAGCTTCTGTTGCTCCGACTTGTTGGCTTCCTCGAGCTCGTCGAGACGCTTGGCCTTGTCCGCGTTCGCCTTGGCCTGCTGCTCGTGCTTGCGGGCCAGCGCCTTCCACTTCTCGAACTCGGCCTTGTAGTCAGGCTCGCCAGCGTCCTCGGCGCCCGTGTCGGGCTGCGTCGGCTGCTCGGCCTGCTCCGCCTGCTCGGTCTGCTCGACGTCGTCTTGCCGTTCATCGGACATGCGGTTGCCTCCCGTGTCGGGATCCACGACCGCCCCATGTCGGGACGGAAACCTCTAAGAGCCCTCCTCGAGGGCGCGTTCGCGCTGCTCGGCGAGCGCGCGACGATAGGCACGCTCGGGGTGCCGCTTGCCCTTCGCGTACTTGTCGTAGAGCTCCTTGAGCTCTTGCTGGCTCGGCGACAAGTACCGCTCGCGCGAGAAGATCGGTTCGGCTTCACACTGGCAGTGGTCGTGCGCTTCGAACGCGACCGTCGCGCGGCTGTAGACACCACCACGCGCGGAGAGCATCGCGCAGAACGCGCACGGCTCCGGTCCGACGACGCGCTGCCAACCCTTGTTGAACGGGTCCTCGTCTTCCATGCGCGTGATCGTCTCGCGTCCGCCCTCGCGAACCAGGCGTTCCGACGCGCCGGTGGTCGCTTGCAACGCCATCTTCGACGCCTCGTCGGCTGACCGGCCCGCCTTGATCGCCTTGAGCGGTAAGATGCGCGCGCGATAACCGACGGATTGCTCGACGCGGCTGCCGTCGAGGTCGAAGTAGGGCTTGACGTTGATGGAGCCTGGCCCGGCGACTTCGCGGAACGCTTTGTAGTAGGCGGCGCCTTCCTGGGCGGACTCGCGCTTGTAGTCAGCCAGCATATCCTTGAGTGCCGCTACGACGCGCGCTTCTGAAGCCAAGATCTCGTTGATGTCGTACTCGGTGCGCCAAACCCTGATGATGTCGCGCTTGAGCCGAGCGCCGATCGCAAGCTGCTTCTTCCGATGGTCCTCGGTGAGCTTGCGGCCTTCGGCGCTCATTCGAAGTTGCTCGCCTGCCGCTGGAACTCCTGCTCCATCTGCGCGATCGGGTCCATCTGCTCGGAGATCTCAACCCACGACTCGACCTCTTGCTGCGACGCGCCGAGCGCCTCCGCGAACCGGTCCCACATCGCGCGTGCCGGGATGCCAAGCGACTCGACGGCCTTGCCGAGCGCGTCCGCGGTCTGCGACAGCGAACGGCCCTCCATGTCGCGCCAGCGCACCCACGCCTGCGGCGACACGGCCAACCCAGACATCGCGCCGGCAAGCTGCATCACCTGCTCGTGCGACTCGCCCATCATCGTCTGATGCTCGGCGATCTTGCGGTTGTGGCTGTCGCGGGCAGCGACCAGCGCCTCCGCCGACAGGTTCGCCATCTGCCCGAGCATCTCGTGGACCGGCGTCTGCGACAGCGCCGCCATGTGCCGCAGCGACGCCTCACGCGACTCGATGTAGCCCGACAGGTCGGTCTGCTCGAACTCGCCGATCTTGACGTCGTCGGGGTCGTCCTCGAACGTCCACAGCCGCTGCGCCGACGCGCGCAACGCCTGCTCCTCCGACTCGGCAAGCCACCCGATGATGTACCGCTGACGGTGCGCCCCGTAGTGCTGCGCCACCAGCAGACTGAACGTTGTGAGGTTGATTTGGTCCTGCAGCGGGATGTGCGGCTCGACCTGGCCGAGCACCTCACCGTCGATCTCGCCCTGGTCGCGGAACCGGACGACCGGCACCACGCCGACGCCGTGCTCCTGCGTGTTGACGACCTCGAGGTTGCCGAAGTCGTTGCGGCGCAGCCAGTAGACCGCCGTCGCGTCAAACAGCCGATAGAGGCCGTCGTCGCGTTCCTCGATCGCCCACTGCGGCCAGTCCTCGTCGGCGTCGTAGACGCACGTCATCTTCCGCGGAGACCGCGCGCGGATCACCGGCAGCGGATCGCCCGGCAGCACCACCGCGTAGCCGGCCCCGTAGGCGAGCGTCGACCGGTGCAACTCGACCTGCCGCGCGTCCATCCGGTTCGCCTGCCACACGTCCCACACCGGCTCGTTGCCGTCAGCGCCCGGCTCGCGCAGCCCATCCACGTACATGGACTGGGCGGCAGCGTCAACGATGAACTTCAGCACGTTCACACGGCTGATCTCCGCCATCCGACGCACCTCGAGCGGCACGCCCGTCGGCAGCCAGTAGAACTGCTGATGGCCGCGCCAATAACGGTGGATCCGCTCGATGCGGCGCTGCTCACCGTTGCGGTAGTCAAGGAGGCTCGACGCCTGGTCGATCGCCTGACGATCGGATAGTGGCACCGTCCACCCCCTACGACGCGAACATCGCGCGTCCGGTCTTCTGCTTCTTGCGCTTGCCGCTTGCCAGGTACATGCGGCGAAGCATCCGCGCGCCGATCACGCACACCGCAGCGTCGATCTTGCGTGGCGAGTCGTGCGACTCCTTGCCGATCGACTTCGCGTCGCGGTACGGGCGCCGTCGCGCGTTCGCGACGTGCCGCGCAACCCGCGAGTCACCGTCGTGGGTGAACTGGCCCTCGAGGATGTCGGCGTGGCACGCCTCTGCGGCCTTCGCGAAGTCATACCGGTACGACCTCATGTCCCACGCGATCGACTCTGGCGGCCGAGCCTTAGGCGCCGACCACATGCGCAGCTGGTCGCCGTGCTGCTGCGGCCAATGCGTCTTCGTGAAGCTCTCCCACTCCTGCACGTCCGCGAAGAACGCGGCGACGTAGTAGCGGTGGAACGCTTGCGCCACCGTCGCGTCAACGTCGGCAGCGTCAACCGTGTCGTCTGGGTCGTTCGGGTCGGGCTCCCACACGCCAAGCGCGAAGACGTGCCCGTCGTCGACGCGGCAACCAATCAGCGCGGTCGCGTCACGCGACTTCGAGCCGTCAAAGAACATGACGATCTCGTCGCCGTCAGCGACCACCACCGACGCGTCCGCGAGACGGTTCCACTCCTCCGGCGCCAACCACGAGTCCTCCGCCGCGGTCGGCCAGTTTAAGTACTTGCGCTTGCTGTCGTCCACCCGCGCGCGCGGCGACCAGATGCGCTGCATCAACGGCCACACGTCAACGTCCGCTGACTCATCCGGCTCGCCCTGGAAGTGCGGCCGCTTCCAGTCGCAGTCGTCGTAGACCCACTCGAGCGCCGAGCGCAGCGACTCCGGGTCGCTCAAATCCGTGTCAGCCGGCGCCATCCGCGCGTCATACAGGATGCGCGTCTCCGAACGGACCCGCCCCTCCTCCTGGGCGAGCCACGCCTGGTACGTGTCCTCGGCGACCGAGTCGCGGCCCGGCACCCACGCGTTCGACGTCTCCAACATCCGCGACCCGGACTTGGCCAAGTTGTCCTGCAATGTGGCAGCCAAGTCATCGCCGCCGTTGTTCGGGCCCCAGTACTCCGTCTCGTCAGCGATCACGAACGAACCCTCGGCGCCCTCCGCAGCCGTCGCCGAGCTCGTGATGATCTCCAACGTGCCCTCGGGCAACTTGTAAAACTTCGTCTTGCCTGGGTCGAGCTGGTGCTCGCGGACGACCTCCGACCCTCGCGGCGCGAACGCGCGCACCATCCGCATCGTGTTCGCCGTCTGCGTCTCCGCCGTCGCGGCGATCTGCACCAGCGGCATGTCGACCGGCCGGCCACGCACCCCGCCCGGCGCGTCCGGGTCGAAGTCGTCAAGGCGCACGGGCGCGCAGAACTCGATGAGCGCTAGCACCGCCGCGAACGGAGACTTACCCGACCCCTTCGCCAGCCGGCGCACTCCATGATCGAACAGCCAGCGGCCGTCCTCGTCGAGCGCATACCACCACAGCAGAAAGCGAGCCTGACCGCGCGTGAACCGGAACGGCTTGCCGGCCCGCGGACCGTTCGGCTGGATCAACCACCGCTGCGCCCACTGACCCGCCAGATAACCAAGCGTCAAGTCGGGGACGCCCGCCGGCAGCGTCTCCGGCTTATCCGACGCGAGAACGGAAGTCATCAAGCGCAGCGACGTCAGCGTCCACCGAGCCGGACTGATCCCGCTCGATCTCCAACCGGACCCGGCGACGACCGCCCTCGGTCACCAGCAGATCCGACAGCCCCGACATGATCGTCTGCACCATGACGGCACGCGGCCGTTCCGCCTCGAGCTCGTCCGACAGCAGCTGGCACAACAGCCGAGCGTACTGCCAATCCGACGGCTCATACCAGCGAGCCTGCCCCGAATCGGCGAGCGACTCAAACAGGCTCCGCGCCTTCTCGTGCCACGTCTCGTCAGCGTCCGGCACCGCGACCGCACCGAAGACCTCGACCTTGTCGGTCTGCGCCTTCTCTGCCGCCGTCCGATGACCGTGCCGCTGATCGGATCGCTTGCCAACCGGTCCTCGGGAGCCCATGTCGGCCTCCAATCAGGCGGAACGCCGTGTCGGCGACCCGCCAGCCGGGACTTGGATACCTGGGAAGCCAGGCCGACGCA